>CAJWDT010000042.1 GCA_913031395.1 uncultured Gammaproteobacteria bacterium | reverse complement strand
TTCTTAATAAGTGTGATGAAGTTGAGAAATCAGTCATCTCGGAGTATTTTCAAAGATGTTTTGATTTAGAAATAGATAATGGAAAATCTGATAGTTAATCAATGGCTTGGACAAAAAATAGAGATAAACTTCACGAAGCCGCAATCTCAACAGTAAAAGCAATTTCAAAGAATAAAAAACTTACTTCCAATAAAGGTTTATTTCAAAGACCACCATCTGGAACTAATATTATTTATTCAGCAGTGCCCAGATCTACAAAAGATCTTTCAAAATGGAGAGGAGAATCTGACTTTCAGGCTTTTTGGCACAAGTATCATAAAAAAAATAAAGAAATGGCTCTGACACTGCCAGCAAGAATGTTATTCAATGAGCTGGAAGTAGCAAGAGTCGAAATCTTAGGTGCTAGAGAATTTCAAGGATCAAAAAAAAATCTTTCTGATTTTCTAAATCAAAGAAGCCTGGATATTGAAGATACTAAATCATTAAATTATTTGTCGCATGGAGCAAATTTGTGGCTTAAAGAAGAAGCTGGCTTTGACTTAAGCAATGAATCAAAAGCAATTATAAAAAATTTTTATGATAAATATAAAATCAAGGACGATGGCATAAAAATAAAAGCTGAATTTATTGAAAATGTAACTGATCAAGACAAATTTGAGGCTACCGCAATTAAATTCCTTAAAAATATAAACCTCTTAAAAGATTTTGAACAAGAAGAAGAAAATCCAGATTTTGATGACCCTCCAGGCAGTTCCGATGACATAGAAAACCAAGAATTAGAAAATGATATAGATAACTCTGACGAAACTAATATTGATTTAAAAGATTTTAATGGGGATATGGAGATTGATATTCAAGATGCAATTGAATCAACTGATGACACTTCTATCGAAGAAGAAATTGATGCCATTCCATATCCAAGAAACGATTTTGCAAATCAAATAAAGAAAGACTACTCAATATACACAACTAAGTTTGATGAAATTATTGATGCAAAAGACCTTGTCACTTCAGATGAATCGCTGAGACTAAGAAATCAGTTAGACAATCTAATAAAACCTCACCTTTCAACCATTGGTAAATTAGCAAATAGATTACAGAGGCTTTTATTGGCTAAGCAAAATACTAGTTGGAATTATAATCTGGAGGAAGGAATGCTTGATAATGCTAGGCTCCATAGAATAATAGCTAATCCAGGTTATCCACTTAGTTTCAAAGAAGAAACTGAAAATAAATTTAAAGATACGATTGTTACTCTTCTTATTGATAATTCAGGGTCTATGAGAGGAAGGTCAATTAGTTTGGCTGCAATATGTGCAGATATAATAGGAAGTACTCTAGAAAGATGTCAGGTAAAAACAGAAATACTAGGCTTCACCACAAAACATTGGAAAGGCGGAGACTCAAAAAAACTTTGGAATATAAAAGGAAACAGATCAAATCCTGGAAGATTAAATGACATTAGACACATCGTATATAAAAGTGCTGATAATAGTTGGCGGAGATCGAGAAGATATTTCGGAGCTATGCTTCGAGAAGGTCTTTTAAAAGAGAATGTTGATGGCGAAGCATTGGCATGGTCTCATGAAAGATTAATAAAACGAAATGAGGAAAGAAAAATACTAATTGTTATATCTGATGGTGCGCCAGTAGACGATAGTACTCTTTCAGCAAATAGAGAAGATTTTTTAGACAACCACCTAAAAGATATCATTTCATTAATTGAAAATGACAGTCCTATTGAATTACAGGCAATTGGAATTGGGCATGATGTAACAAAGTATTATAAGAATTCTTTAACAATTAATAGAGCTGAGGAATTAGGTGAAGTTCTTCTTGAGGAACTAACTAAGCTTTTCAAGGATTAACAAATAATATAAAATATACTATATTAATGTATGCAGTGCATACATTTAAAATAGGTTAGAGGACATATATGAAAATTCATAAACAAAAAGGCCCACCAGAGGATTTGCTATATTTCGACGAAGATTTAGATCTTTCGCAGAAACAAGTTGAGGATGTTGTTGAGATTTTTCATACTCCATTAACTGGTGCGTATAATTGGGATTACACAGTTTCTGATAATAGAATTAAAAAACTTTATGAATTAGGCAAAGAACTTAACTGGAATGGCTCAATTGATTTGAATTGGGACTACACT
>CAJWDT010000041.1 GCA_913031395.1 uncultured Gammaproteobacteria bacterium | reverse complement strand
ATTATGAAATGAAAATAACATTACCTGATGGAAGTATAAAAGAATTATCTGATGGCTCCTCAGGTCGTGATCTTGCCTTTGATATTGGTCCAGGCTTAGCAAAAGCAGCCATAGCGGTAACTGTTAATGGTATCCAGAAAGATCTTTGCGATCCTTTAGATGATAACTCTGAAGTATCAATTATCACTATTGATTCTGAAGAAGGTCTTGAAATAATGCGACACACTCTTACCGCACAGGTTTTAGCTAGGGCAGTAAAAAACTTATACCCAGATACAAAGCTAGCAATTGGACCAACGATTGCTGATGGTTTTTATTATGATTTTGAATTTAAGAAAGCCATATCACCTGATGACTTAGCTTCAATTGAAAAAGAGATGAAAAAAATTATCTCAAACGGCTCATCTATAACAAAGACTCTTCATTCTAAATCTGATGCAATAAATATATTTAAAGGATTGAACGAGTCCTACAAAGAATCGATTATCAGCGAATCCGAACAAGATGATAATTTCCAACTTTATTATCAAGATAATAATGAGTTTGTTGATCTTTGTAGAGGCCCTCATTTACCGAGTCTTAAGCATATTGGAGCCTTTAGGCTAACCAAGCTAGCTGGAGCATATTGGAAGGGTGATTCCAAGAATAAAATGCTGACAAGGATTTATGGAACTGCATGGAAAAATGAAAAAGAATTAAATGCCTATCTTTTAAGAATCGAAGAGGCTGAAAAACGAGACCATAGAAAGCTTGGAAAAGAGATGAACTTATTTCATTTTCAAGAAGAAGCTCCAGGAATGGTTTTTTGGCATCCCAATGGATGGACAATTTATAGACTCTTAGAGAATTTTATAAGAAATAAACTAGAACAATATAACTATCTAGAAATTAAAACTCCGCAAGTTGTTGATAGGAAATTGTGGGAAGCTTCTGGGCACTGGGACAAATATAGAGAAAATATGTTCATCACAGAAATAGATGAGGAGCATGCTAATGAAAAAAGAACGAATGCTTTAAAGCCAATGAATTGTCCTTGTCATGTTCAGATATATAACCAAGGGCTAAAATCTTATAGGGATCTCCCTTTGAGATATGCAGAATTTGGTTCATGTCATAGGTATGAGGCATCAGGAACTATGCATGGTCTTATGAGAGTAAGAGGCTTCACGCAAGATGATGGTCATATCTTTTGTACAGAAGAGCAAATCGAAAAGGAAACAGAGCTTTTTATAAATTTACTATCTGATATCTATAAAGATCTCGGATTTGAAACATTCGATATTAAACTTTCAACAAGACCTGAGGTGAGAGTTGGAAGTGATGAGGTGTGGGATAAAGCTGAGGCGGCTCTAGAGGGCGCAATTACAAAATTAAATCTTCCATTTACTATCGAAGAGGGCGATGGTGCCTTTTATGGACCAAAGCTTGATTTTGTTTTGACCGATGCTATTGGAAGAGAATGGCAGTGCGGAACCTTCCAGGCTGACTTTAATTTACCTGAAAGACTTGATGCTGAGTATGTTGGCGAAGATGGGTCAAAGCATAAGCCTGTAATGATTCATAGAGCAGTATTAGGTTCTTTTGAAAGATTTATTGGTGTCTTAATTGAAAACTACTCAGGAAGACTTCCATTTTGGTTGGCACCACTTCAGGTATCAGTAGCTACTATCATTTCTGATGTTGATGATTATGCAGAAGAAATAATAGGTTTACTAGAAGAAGCAGGTATCAGATGTCATGCAGATCTTAGAAATGAAAAAATAAGTTACAAAGTAAGAGAACATAGCTCTGCAAAAGTTCCAGTGATCATGGCGCTAGGCCAAAGAGAAAAAGATAATAGAACAGTTTCGATTAGACGAATTGGAAGTGATAAGACAGAGACTATGGATCTAAAAGAGGCTCTGAAGATTCTTTCAATTGAAAACAGCAATCCTAAGTAGATAAGTATGAGATGTTTTTCATAAAGTTATTTATATTACCAATTCGTTTTTACAGATACTTTATTTCACCCTTAACCCCACCATCTTGTAGATTTGAGCCTACTTGCTCTCAATATGCAATTAATTCTATTGAAGAGTTTGGAGTTATTAAAGGGTCAGTCATGGCACTCAAAAGAATTTCAAAATGTCACCCTTGGTATAGGGGAGATTAGTTCCATTAATTTCCTTATAAATACTAATAATAAATAAATATATTTAACATATATAAATATAGATATATATGACTATTAATGCTATGTTTATTAGATAAATAAGTTCAATGAAGCCATTAGGGGGGTCAA
>CAJWDT010000040.1 GCA_913031395.1 uncultured Gammaproteobacteria bacterium | reverse complement strand
CCCTTATGCCGATAGCTTTGTGATTGGTTCTGTCTTTATTAAATTAATGGGGCATAAGTTAAATGCCTGGTTAAGCGAAAAACTTGCGCCTGGTTTTCACGAGCATTTAATTGCAAGAACAAAATTTATAGATGAACTAATTCAGAAGAGTGCTGTTAATGGAACTGAGCAATACGTCATTCTAGGAGCCGGATATGATTCTCGAGCGCATAGACTTGAGCTCCCGTCATCTCTAAAAATTTTTGAGGTGGATCAGCCTGAGGTTTCTGATAATAAACTGGCTAAACTCCCCAAACAGTTACCTAATTCAGATAATGTAACTTATGTGAATATTGATTTCTCTTATCAGTCTTTGACAGAACAACTTATTGGTGCTGGATTCGATCAAAAAAAGTC
Organism: uncultured Gammaproteobacteria bacterium; assembly: GCA_913031395.1. Classification (GTDB taxonomy): domain Bacteria; phylum Pseudomonadota; class Gammaproteobacteria; order Magnimaribacterales; family Magnimaribacteraceae; genus Magnimaribacter. The sequence goes on along the minus strand of CAJWDT010000040.1, from coordinate 1,924 downwards.
CACTATTTTTACACTTGAAGGAGTGTCTCAGTACATCACTAAAGAGGCCGTGAGCTCAACAATTAAAGAACTGGCTTCGCTTACAAGAGATACCAATTCAATTTTCTTTATGTCTTATGTTGATGAACTGTTAGATAAAAATCCTGAAGCTTGTTTTGGAGAGGGTTATCCAAATCCTGCAAAAAAAGCCAGTTTGATTAAAGGCTTGTCAGCTAAAGTTGGTGAACCTTGGATATCATTCTATAACGGTGCAGAAATAGAAGACTTACTTTCACAAAATGGTTATTCGATAGAAGAAAATGTAACTTTGGAGGACCTCAACTCTTTATACTTCTCTCCTGTAGGTAGAACTCTTAATGAAAATCAAATATTTAAGCTTGAACATTTCGTTGTAGCAGAGTCTAAAGTATGAAGACGAAATTACTCCAAAGTTTTTGAATTACTTATCTCATGTCACGGATATGACAGCTGTTTCTCTTTGAGATCCTGTCAGGAGTACATATACTTTTATCAGGGGAGTGAAATATGACATTTCAAAAATTATTTTTAATTTCAATTTTCTTTATAGTTAATGCTTGTTCTGAAGGTGAGAATACTAAGGAGCAGATTAATGTTTCTTCAGACAGTACGAAGAAATTAATTCAACCAAAACCCTTAGCCAATCCTGATAGAAATGCTTATTTTGGTGATTTGCATGTGCATACCTCTAACTCATTTGATGCTTATACTTTTGGCACGATAGCCTCTCCATCTGATGCGTATAGATTTGCTCAAGGCGAGGCCATCCCACATCCAACTGGTTATGAAATACAACTTAAAAAGCCACTAGATTTTTATGCCGTTACAGATCATGCTTTTTTTATGGGGATCATAAAAGAAGCTGCGGATACTAGCTCGGAGTTTTCAAAATATGATTTTTCTGAACCAATACATGACTTAAACAAGACAGTAAGCAATAGTATTTTTTCAATTTTTAAAAGATCAAATCTATTCAGGCCCTTTGCAAGGTCACTAAACGAGCGTTTTGAGGATGGAAGTGTAGATAAAGATCTCATAGAAAGAGTTGCGAATTCTACATGGCAAAAAACTATAAAAGCAGCAGATGATGCTTACAAACCTGGAATCTTTACAACTTTTGCTGGTTATGAATTTACATCTAGTGTTGATCTTTATGATAGATACCTGCACAGGAATGTGATCTTTAGAGATACAAATAATTTACCAAGTAGGATTTTTTCAAGATTAGATAGTCAAGATCCGGAAAAATTATGGAATTGGATGGATATGCGAAGAGAAGAAGGTACAGAAAGTTTGGCTATTCCTCATAATTCAAATATCTCTGGCGGTGCTGCTTTTTCTATGACTGATTACAATGGTGGCCCAATAGATGAAGCTTATGTGAATAAAAGATTGCGCAATGAACCTTTAGTTGAAATAACTCAAGCTAAAGGAACCTCTGAGACTCATCCATTTCTATCTAAAAATGACGAGTGGGCTGCTTTTGAGGCCCCTATGAACCATCCGGGAGAAAAGATTTTAAGTAACTTAAGTGGAAGTTATGTAAGGGATGCTTATTTAAGAGGGCTGACTCTCCAAGAACAAGGGATATCTAATCCTTTCAAATTTGGGATTATAGGATCTAGTGATACTCATGTAGGAGGGGGTTCTTTCGACGAAGAAACTCACTTTTCTAAGATTGGACTTTTAGATGGAGAGCCATATCTAAGAGGTTCAGTTCCTTTTAGAGGGTTGTATGGATTTATATCAAAGACTTTTAGGCCCCAAACAGTAAGTGAAATAGGAGGTGAGAGTTACCTAAATGTTGGAACACGTCTCATTAGATTTGGATCTTCAGGGCTTGCAGGAGTGTGGGCTGAGGAGAACACCCGAGAGTCAATCTATAATGCTTTTAGGCGCAAAGAAA
>CAJWDT010000039.1 GCA_913031395.1 uncultured Gammaproteobacteria bacterium | reverse complement strand
ATTTCAGAAAGTGATGGCGTGGTTGAATTTGGTGCTGACTATAAAGCTAAAAGAAGGATAAGAGTTGTCCCTCAGGATAGTAATAGTGAAGCTGTTGAATATATGGTGCCAAAAGGAAAGTTGTTAGCTGTTCAAGAGGGTGATTTCATTAGAAAAGGAGATATGATAATTGATGGAAGTCCTGTTCCACACGATATACTCAACATACTTGGTGTAGAAGCTTTGGCTGATTATTTAGTAAAAGAGGTTCAGGATGTTTATAGATTACAGGGTGTTAAGATAAATGATAAACATATTGAAGTTATAGTTAGGCAAATGTTACAGAAAACTGAAATAACTGATCATGGAGGTACTACTTTTCTTAATGGTGAACACGTAAATAGATTAGATTTTAAGTTAGCTAATCAAAAAGCAGTTAAGGAAGGTGTTGAGCCGGCAAAGGGAGTTTCAGTGTTATTGGGCATAACAAAAGCTAGTTTGCAAACAGAAAGTTTTATTTCAGCAGCATCTTTTCAAGAAACCACACGTGTTTTAACTGAAGCAGCAGTATCAGGAAAATCTGACGCTCTTTCTGGGTTAAAAGAAAACGTAATTGTTGGGCGTTTGGTTCCTGCTGGAACTGGTTCTATTGTAAATAAGCTTAGAATGACAGCTAACAGGAGAGATAAAGAGATTTTAGACAATATGGCAAAAGATGAAACTGTTTTAATTGATAAAATGGACGAAAATTAGATTAGTTAATCTTCAAAATTTTATAAGTGATTTTAATCACCAAAATGTATTTTGTCCTTGACCATTTAATTAGTTAAGAATATAGTTCCGCAAATATTGAGTTCTGGTAGTAATAATAAATTAGACGCTAACTCTTTATTAAATATATTTATCTAGAAAGCTTAGAATAGCTTAATTGAATGAAGGATTTCTTAATGCCTACAATAAATCAACTAATAAGGCACGGTCGAGAAAGGCCAGTTAACAAAACAAAAGTTCCTGCTATGCAATCTTGTCCTCAAAAAAGAGGTGTATGTACGCGCGTTTATACTACAACTCCCAAAAAGCCAAACTCTGCACTTAGAAAAGTTGCCAGAATTAGGCTTACAAACGGATTTGAAGTTACTTCATATATACCTGGTGAAGGGCATAATTTACAAGAACACTCCGTCGTAATGATAAGAGGTGGAAGAGTGAAAGACCTTCCAGGTGTAAGGTATCATGTTATAAGGGGTACTTTAGATACTCAAGGCGTAGCTGATAGGCGTCAAAGAAGATCAAAATATGGTGCTAAGAGGCCTAAATAATTAAGGAAAATTGAAATGTCTAGACGAAGAAAAGCTATTAAAAGAGAAGTGATGCCTGACCCTAAATTTAACGACAAAATTGTTTCAAAATTTACATCTTGTTTGATGTTTGATGGGAAAAGATCTACTGCTGAGAAAATTGTTTATGGTGCTTTTGAAGTAATAGAAAAGAAGGTTGGATCTGAGCCTGTGAAAATTTTTCATGAAGCTCTTGAAAATGTTCAGCCTCAACTTGAAGTCAGGTCTAGGCGTGTTGGTGGTGCAACATATCAGGTTCCAGTTGAGGTTAGATCGGAAAGAGCTTTGGCGCTTGCGATTCGCTGGTTAATTAACAGTAGTCGTAACAGGTCAGAAAAGTCAATGACTGAAAGACTAAGTGGAGAGCTGATGGATGCTTCTTCTAATAGAGGTGCTTCAGTTAAAAAAAGAGAAGATACACACAAAATGGCTGAAGCCAATAAAGCTTTTTCACACTATCGTTGGTAATATTACACAGGAATTAAAAAATGGCTCGTGGATATAATTTAAATAGATATAGAAATTTCGGCATTATCGCTCATATTGATGCAGGTAAAACTACAACATCTGAAAGAGTGTTATATTATACTGGCAGATCCCACAAAATTGGCGAGGTTCATGACGGAAACGCTACAATGGATTGGATGGAGCAAGAACAAGAACGTGGTATAACAATAACCTCTGCAGCAACTACATGTTTTTGGACTAGAACTGAAGACGGCAAAGGTTTTGACACATTTTATGGCTCTACAGAGGACGAGGCAAAATTTAGATTTAATATTATCGATACACCAGGGCACGTTGATTTTACTATTGAGGTAGAAAGATCATTGGCTGTTCTTGATGGGGCTGTTGTTGTGTTGGATGCTAATGCTGGTATTGAGCCTCAAACAGAGACAGTGTGGAGGCAAGCTGATAGATATAAAGTTCCTAGAATTGTGTTTGTTAATAAAATGGATAAAATCGGAGCAGATTTTTTTAAGTGTGTAGATATGGTAAAAGATAGAACGGGAGCGACCCCTTTGCCTATCAATTTACCTATAGGTGCTGAAAATGAATTTGAAGGTCTGGTTGATTTAGTTTCAATGAAAGAGTGGGTTTGGGATTCCGAAGATTTAGGAGCTTCTTGGACAATTCGTGATATAAGGGAAAATTTGTTAAGCAAGGCTAAATCTATGAGAGCAGTTCTTATTG
>CAJWDT010000038.1 GCA_913031395.1 uncultured Gammaproteobacteria bacterium | reverse complement strand
CATGAGGACCTAAGAGCTTTCGGTGACCTTAGTAAGGAAAGAATTTTTCAGATCCTCTGATAAAACAAAATACTTCTCTCTTTTACTTCTTTTGCTTTCAAGATCAATTTGAAAAACGTCTCCATTCCTAAAGCTTTTGGTAATCTTGAAGGTATCACCTTTTCTGATCTTATAAATATCTCTTTTATCAATCGTTGCGTAATTTAAGAAATCATTTAAAGAAAAAGAATGCTGTCTTGCGGTGTTGAGTCTTATAGCATCAGCTTTATAAAAATACAGCGCAACAGCTTCATATTTTTTAGCTTCAAAAACATCTCCTTCTTCATGGATCATTTCTTCCGAAAATACAAAGCTTGATAAACTCAAAAGTAAGGTAAATAAATATCTCATATTATATTTTTTCTCTAATAATAGTGTCTTCCCTTTTGGGACCAGTTGAAATCATAATAACAGGAACACCTGATATTTCTTCTATTTTCTCTACGAATGATTTTGCATTAGGATTCAGATCCTCGTATTTAGTTTTTCCGGCTGTAGGCTCCGACCATCCTTCAAGTTCTAAATAAATAGGCTCGGCATCTTCAATGTCCATTGTTTCTATTAGAGACTCTTTACTTTGATTACTTGAATAATCTGTACAAATTTTTATGCTCTCTAGGCCATCCAAAACATCTATCTTTGTCAAACAAAGGCCATTCACTCCGCTTACTTTGACCATATTGGATAAAAGGAAACCGTCTAACCATCCACATCTTCTTGGTCTTCCTGTAGTCGCACCAACTTCTCCTCCTTTTTCAGCTAAATATTTTCCCGTTTCATCAAAAAGTTCAGTAGGAAAAGGGCCTTCACCAACTCTAGTGATATAAGCTTTTGTAATTCCTATTGTGTAATCAATATCAGAAGCGCTTATTCCAACACCAGCTGATACCCCTCCAATTAAATTACTAGAAGTTACGTAAGGATAAGTACCTAAACTTATATCCAATAAAGCGCCTTGTGCACCTTCATAAAGAATTTTCTTCTCTTTGCTTTGAAGTTCTCTTATTTCTTCTATGACATTACCTACGTAAGGCCTAAGTTTCTCTGCTTGTTCTAAATTCCTGTCTAGTAATTCATTATTATTTATTTGAGGAGCTCCAAAAGAGTTTTTAAAAATTGAATTGTAAAACTCTAAAGCCTGGTCAAGTTTATCCTTTAGTTTTTCTTCATTATAAAGATCTGCAACCCTAACTGATCTCCTGCCCACTCGGTCTTCGTAAGAAGTCCCTATACCTCTTCCTGTTGTGCCTATTTTTGTAAGGTTGTTAGATTGCTCTCTTAGTTGGTCAAGTTGAATATGATAAGGCTGAATTAAGCTGCAAGCCGAACTGATTAAAAGCCTTCCTTTTATATCACCCAAAACATCTTCAGCTTCTTCTATTTCTGAAAATAATGCATCAAGGCTCACTACAACACCTCTTCCAATGAAGCATTTGATATTGTCATGACATATGGCGGATGGTAGCAAATGAAAAACAATTTTTTTTCCACCAACAATTAATGTATGACCAGCATTATGCCCACCTTGATATCGGACTGCTGCATCTAGATCATTTGCAAGATTATCTACAACCTTTCCTTTTCCCTCATCTCCCCACTGGAGGCCTAATAAAGAAATATTACGTTTCATCAAATAATTTCCTATAAATTAGATACTGCAATTAAATCAAGATCAAAACCAACAGCTGGTCTGTCTTGATCTGAAGACTTTCTCAATCCGTCATATCTACCGCCTTTTGCTAGAACATAGCCTGCAGAATCTGAGTATGCTGAGAATACAATTCCATTGTGATACTTAAATCCTTGTATCTCGCCAAGGTCTATATGCAAATCAACTTTTGTAAAATCTTCAAGTTCATTTACTACTTTCTCTAGGTGCTCTAAATGTTTATCTGAGTTCTCTATATTTATGTATTCTGTTTTAGCCATTTTAAGGACATCTTTCTTTCCATACATATTGCATAAGTTAATTAAAGATGTCTTTGAGTCGTGGTTGTCTGGAATTATTGCCATGAGATCTGACTTCGATTTTTTCGAAAGAGCCGTTTCTATATTAGAGAAAATTTCTTTGCCTAAACTTTTGAATGGTTCTAGAACAGAAGCAGTAAAACCAGCATGGCCCAGACTTAAAGTGATACTTTGAACACCTGATATTTTGAGGCTATTCAGCATCAGTTTTATACTTTCTAGTTCTGCCTCAATTGAAGAGTCTCCAAAAATTTCAGCTCCTACCTGAATAGTTGTTCTTGATCTAAGAACTTTAGAAGACTTACTCTTTACTACTTCACCAGCATAACAAAGACGAACTGTGTCATTTGATTGAATTCTATAAGCATCGATCCTAGAGGCCTGTTCTGAAATATCGGGTCTAATAGATAAATTTTTACCTGTTAGATCGTCTCTGAAGCTAAAAGCATGCGATTTTATCTCGTCATGCGCCTCGCCTCCTATAGTCTCTGATAACTCCAATAAAGGAGGTATGATAAATTCGTAACCTGAATTGATATATTCATCAATTAAACTTCTTCTCAGAGTCTCTACCTCTAAAGCCTTTGGGGGAAGTAGCTCATCTACGCCATCGGGTAAACTCCAGCGTATTTTT
>CAJWDT010000037.1 GCA_913031395.1 uncultured Gammaproteobacteria bacterium | reverse complement strand
TTTGTACTATCTCATCCCATAGCAGGATCAGAAAAAAGTGGTATTGAATTTTCTAATCTACAATTATTCGATCAAAAAGTTGCTGTTATTTCACCTCATCAATACAACAACCAAGAAGATATAGATAGAGTAATCGGTTTCTGGAATCAGTTGGGTTCCAGTACTAAGCTACTTTCCTACCTGGAGCATGATTTAATTTTTTCTAAAACAAGTCATTTACCTCATGTAATCTCTTACGCTTTGACTGAGAGTTTATTCACTAGCTTAAATGATGAAACATTTACTTTTTCTGGAGGGAGTTTAGAGGACTACACAAGAATAGCTTCAAGTGACCCTATAATGTGGAAAGACATTTTCCTTTCAAATAATGAAAATATAATTGATTCAATCAATGAATTTGAAAAGAGTCTTAGTAAGATGAAGGAACTCATCATTAATAAAGACGAAGAGGGCTTAGTCGAATTTTTAAGTAAGATTAAGGCATTAAGAGATAATTCTGTAGAAGAATAAATAAATGAATTTTTTAGTAAGAAAAGGTACAAGCTTAAAAGGTGAGATAAATATTCCTGGTGATAAGTCAATGTCACATAGAGCTATAATGCTTGCGTCATTATCCGAGGGTAGATGCCAAATATCAGGCCTATTAGAAGGTGAAGACTGTCTCGCCACAATAGATGTGTTTCGCAAGATGGGAGTTAATATTTCTTCAAGTGATGGAAATTATTTAATAGAAGGTAATGGTCTAAAAGGCTTGAAGCAACCTAATGAGTCACTAGATTTTGGAAATTCTGGAACATCTATTAGATTATGTTCTGGGGTCTTATCAGCACAGAGTTTTGCTACAACTTTATTGGGTGATGAATCGCTTTCTTTAAGACCTATGCAAAGAATCGTTGAGCCATTGACCTTAATGGGTGCAAAAATATTGCCATCAAAAGATGGAACCTTACCTTTATCCATTTTACCTACAGACTCGCTCCAGTCTATTGAATACACTTTACCTGTTGCAAGCGCCCAGGTTAAGTCCTGTATTATGTTTGCTGGCTTATTCGCTAAAGGAGAAACTAAGATTACAGAAGAAGTAGTCACCCGCAACCATACTGAGACCATGTTCAATGCTTTCGGAATTCCAGTTGAGACTTCAACTTCTGGCAATAAAAAAACAATAAGTCTCTCAAGGGTAGAGGCCATAAAGCCTGCCAATATAGATATTTGTGGAGATTTTTCTTCAGCCTCATTTTTTATTCTGGCTGCTTTAATTAGTCCTGATTCAGAGATTTTGATCAAAAATGTTGGAGTAAATGCAACAAGAATTGGACTACTTCATGCTCTGAGACATATGGGTGCAAATATTGAACTACTTAACGAAGATGAGGCATATGAGCCAACAGCAGATATTTTAGTAAGGTCCTCTAACCTCAAGGGCATCAGTCTAAATTCAGCCTTAGTAGCCAATATGATAGATGAGATGCCGGCATTTTTCATAGCTGCTGCATTAGCTGAAGGAGTAACTATAGTAAAAGATGCTAAGGAATTGAGAACAAAAGAGAGTGATAGGCTTGAGGCTATGGCAAGTGCTTTAGATGCCTTTGGAGTTAAATATCATTTGAACCAAGATGGCATAGAAATTTACGGATTAGGCAGCCAAGGAGTTTTCAAGTCTGCTGAAATTAATTCATATGGAGATCATAGAATAGCAATGGCTAGTGCGATTGGCTCTCTTAGAGCTGACAAAGAAACCCGAATCTTGGACTGTGAAAATGTGAACACCTCCTTTCCCGGTTTCATAGATACATGTCAAAAAATAGGGATAAATATAAATCAATCATGAATGAATCTAACATACCTGTAATTACTATTGATGGTCCTAGCGGAGCTGGCAAGGGAACTATAGCTCAAATGCTAGCGCTAGAATTAAAGTGGAATATTCTTGATAGCGGTGCTCTTTATAGAACTCTTGCTTATTTTATGAAAAAAAATGATATTTCATTAGAAAATTTTTCTATGAAAAAAGATGAAATAAAGAGTAGTTTTAAGGTTTCATTTGATCCAGGAACTCCTGGAGAGCCTGTCAGAGTTCTATTTGAAAATGAAGATATAACCTCAATTGTCAGGACAGAAGAAATGGCTAAATTGACCTCAAATCTAGCTGCAGAGCCAATTATTAGAGACTTTATAAAACCTTGCCAAAGGGACTTCATGATACTTCCAGGTTTGATTGCAGATGGACGAGATATGGGTACAGTTATTTTTAGCGATGCTAAACATAAGATTTTTCTTACAGCTTCAGTTGAGGAAAGGGCTAAAAGAAGACAAACACAGTTGAAAAGACAAGGTTTGGAGGTTAACATGCGCACCCTTTTACAAGAGTTAGAGGAGAGAGATAAGAAGGATATGGAGAGGGAACATTCCCCGCTCATTCCTGCTGAAGACTCAGTAATGATAGATACAAGTAATTTAAACCCTGAAGGAGTGGTAAGAGAAATAAAAACTTACCTTTAAAAATAAAAATATGTCAGCAAGCTTTGAACAACTATTAGACGAAAATTTAAGTACCGTAATTATGAAGCAAGGCAGTCTCGTGACTGGTATTGTTATCGATGTTTTAGACAACCACGTAGTAGTTCATGTTGGGCTAAAATCAGAAGCGGTAGTTTTAAAGTCTGAATTTCTAAATGAATCGGGTGAATTAGAGCTTGAAATAGGTGATGAAGTTCAACTTACACTTGAAGCTATTGA
>CAJWDT010000036.1 GCA_913031395.1 uncultured Gammaproteobacteria bacterium | reverse complement strand
GTTGAGAGAAGAAGGTTATGAGACAATCATGGTTAACTGCAACCCTGAAACTGTATCAACTGATTTTGATACTTCAGATAGACTTTATTTTGAACCTATAACAGTTGAGGATGTTCTTTCAATTACTGATATTGAAAAACCTGAGGGAGTAATAGTTCAATATGGCGGACAAACTCCACTAAAAATTGCTCAAGAATTAGAAAAAAACGGAGTTCCTATTCTTGGAACTTCTCCAGACTCTATTGATCTGGCAGAAGACAGAGGGCGTTTTCAGGAATTTGTAAATAAACATAATTTAAAACAGCCTCCAAATGGTATCGCTACAAATATAGATGACGCTATGCAAGTTTCGGAAAAAGTAGGTTTTCCCTTGGTAGTAAGACCTTCTTATGTACTAGGAGGCAGGGCAATGGAAGTAGTATATAAAAAATCAGATTTAGAAACTTATCTAGTTGAAGCTGTCCAGGCTAGTGCTAAGAGTCCTGTTCTTTTGGATGGTTTTCTAAATCAAGCAATAGAAATGGATATAGAAGCTGTATGCGATGGACAGCAGGTTATTATTGGAGGAATACTTCAGCATATCGAGCAAGCCGGAATCCATTCTGGAGATTCTGCATGTTCTTTACCTCCATATAGTTTGACAGATGAATTAATTGAAGAAATATCTATCATGGTTAAGAAGATTGCTATTGAGATAGGTGCCGTAGGTCTAATAAATGTTCAGTTAGCTTATTATGATAAAGAACTTTATCTACTCGAAGTAAATCCTAGAGCATCAAGAACAATTCCATTTGTTTCAAAATGTATAGGCCGCTCTCTGGCTAAGTCAGGGGCTCTGTGTATGGCAGGAATTTCACTTGAAGATCAAAATTTCACTCATGAAATTGTGCCAAATTATTTTTCTGTAAAAGAAGCAGTGTTTCCTTTCAATAAATTTTTAGGAGTTGATCCTATTTTAGGACCTGAGATGAAGTCTACAGGAGAGGTGATGGGAGTAGGTCCAAGTTTTTCTGAAGCCTACGCTAAAGCTCAATTAGGTGCGGGAGAAATCATACCTCAAACTGGGTCAGTATTTTTAAGTGTGCGTGATTCTGACAGACCTTTCATCGCCAGCCTAGCTAAAGAGTTTCACGAATTAGGTTTTAAGATCATAGCTACCAAAGGAACTGCTAGAAATATTTCAGAAGCAGGCATTCCTGTAGAAATAATTAAAAAAGTAGCCGAGGGTAGGCCTCACGTAGTGGATGCTATGAAAAATTTAGAGGTAAATCTCATTGTTAATACAACCGAGGGAAGGCAGTCAATACTTGATTCAGCTTCCATAAGAAGAACAGCACTCGAAGAAAAGATTTATTGCACCACAACCTTGGAAGGTGGAAGAGCAGTTTGTTCTGTTTTAAGAAATAAAGATCTATGGTCTGTTGAAAGACTTCAAGATCTTCATGCTAAACTCTCCTAACTATGAATCCTATAACAAAAGAAGGAGAAGTGTTTCTAAGAGAAGAGTTAAAAAAGCTCAAGTCTGAAGATCGTCCTAGAATTATTGATGCAATTGCAACAGCAAGAGAGTTTGGGGACTTAAAAGAAAACGCTGAGTATCACGCAGCAAAAGAGCAGCAAAGCTTAACTGAAGCAAGAATTAGAGACATTGAATCTAAGCTTTCAACATCTCAAGTTATCGATATAAAGAATATTGAACCTTCTGACAAAGTTATTTTTGGAACAACCGTAACTGTTTCTAACACAGAGCAACAAAAGTCAGTCACATACAAGATTGTTGGAGAAGATGAGGCAGATGCCAGTAAAGGCAAAATTTCTTTTGCTTCTCCTTTGGCAAAACAACTTATTGGTAAATTTGAGGGAGATTTACTCAAAGTGGAAACTCCTGGAGGATCAGTTGAATACGAAATTGAGAGGGTGAATTACCTCTAAATTCTTTTATGTCTCATAAATCAAATTATCGAGACGGTGATTCGTTCACCAAGCAAGCTAAAAAAGAAGGTTATCGTTCTAGGGCCGCTTATAAGTTAAAAGAGATTCTTGAAAAGGAGTTAAAGCTAAAAAGATCATCATCAGTAATAGATTTAGGATCTTTTCCAGGAGGCTGGACTCAAGTTCTAAGAGAATTTTTAGGGAATAAAGCCAAGATAACGGCTATAGACTTTCAACCTATGAAAAAAATTGAAGGCTGTTTTTTTTTGCAGAAATCAATAGATGATCTTAAAGACGAGGATTTTGAAGAAATAAAAGAATTTTTACCATTTGATCTTGTATTATCGGATATGGCCCCCAATATAAGTGGTATAAAGGAAAGAGATAATGCACTAATGATCAATTTAATTGATAGTACATTATCAGTGGTAGATAAATTTCTCGGTAAAAAAGGTTCAGTTCTCATAAAGGTATTCCAAGGAGAAAGTTTGGACTATACTAGAGCTGCCCTCAAAAAACGATTCGACAAGGTTAAGATTTCTAAGCCCAAAGCATCTAGACCAAACTCTAATGAAATATACATAATTGGTAAGGAATTAAAATAAAATGAGTGAACTTCTAAAAAATTTATTAATGTGGCTTTTTATAGCCATTACAGTATTTTCTGTATTCAATAATCTCAATACTGAAACTTCAGCACAAGAACTTTCATATTCTGAATTCATTTCTCAAGTGGAGAGTGATCAAGTACTGAGTGTTGAATTCGCATCAGATAATTACACGTTAAAAGGTAAAACGGTAAATGGAGAATCATTTGAAACAGTAAGGCCTCCATTTTTACAGGATGATCTAAGTGAGATTTTAAGTGATCATAGGGTGGCAGTTACGGGTGAAAGGCCTGAAGAACAGTCGGTCTTTAAGCAACTACTTATAGCAAGTTTCCCAATATTAATCATATTGGCTGTCTTCATTTTCTTCATGAGACAAATGCAAGGTGGAATGGGTGGCAAATCAGGACCAATGAGCTTTGGAAAGAGTAAAGCCAAAATGCTTGAGGGAGGTAAAGTCAAGACTTCTTTTGCTGATGTCGCGGGCGTTGAAGAGGCTAAAGAAGAAGTTCAGGAAGTAGTAGATTTTTTAAAAGATCCTACTAAGTTTCAAAAATTAGGAGGCAAAATTCCAACCGGTATTTTAATGACAGGTTCACCAGGGACAGGTAAAACTCTTCTCGCTAAAGCGATTGCTGGAGAAGCTGGTGTTCCGTTTTTTACTATATCAGGCTCTGATTTTGTTGAGATGTTTGTAGGTGTAGGTGCCTCAAGAGTGAGAGATATGTTTGAACAAGCAAAAAGACAATCTCCTTGCATTGTATTTATAGATGAAATCGATGCTGTTGGAAGACATCGTGGTGCTGGGATGGGCGGTGGTCATGACGAAAGAGAGCAAACTCTTAATCAGCTTTTA
>CAJWDT010000035.1 GCA_913031395.1 uncultured Gammaproteobacteria bacterium | reverse complement strand
CAAAATTGACATAACAATTAAAGGCGTGAGTAAGCCAAATCCTTTGATTGGAATACCAAAGACATTTAAACCCACCAGAGATCCAACTAGCACTGGGCCTAATATGGTGCCAATGTTATTTGCCGCTCCAAATTTACCCATACCAGAAGATCTTTCTTCTTCAGTAGTAACGTCAGCCACATAAGCTCCTGAAGCTGGTCTAGATGCTGCTCCTATTGCTGAATTAATAATCCTAGAAATTAATAAAATTAGCAATAATGAAAACCCAGTAACAGCGCCCATAAGTCCCAAGGAAGCGGAAAAAAGAAATATTAAATTAGATAAAACATAACCAGTTAAACCTATCAAAAGAACTGACTTCCTTCCAATTCTGTCGCTAAGTCTGCCCCAAAAGGGAGTAAATACGATGAACATCGCTGCAGAAATTGAAACTAATGTATTAATTTCAATTTCAGAAAAATTAAATTCACGACCGATTATCGGCATAGTTTGCCAATAAACAGACTGACCCATACTGACAAATAGGATTATCAGCATAAGGCTGGAGAGAATCTTTGAATTTCCTTCTTGAGTCTTCTTTTCCAAGTTTTGCATCAATTGGAATCTACTTTCAACAAGAAAGCATACTCCATGGCGACTTCTTTTAAGCTGGCAAATCTTCCACTTACACCACTATGACCAGCGCTCATATTCATTTTCATCAAAATAGGATTTTTACTCTTATTAAAGTCCCTGAGTTTTGCGACATACTTTGCTGGTTCATAGTATTGAACCTGAGAGTCCCAAAGTCCTCCAGTGACTAAAATACTTGGATACTCATATTCATCTATGTTGTCATAAGGTGAATATTGCAGGATGTAATCAAATTCTTTTTTATTCTCAGGATTTCCCCATTCACTATACTCGCCTGTAGTTAACGGTATGGATGGATCTGACATTGTGGTGACAACATCTACGAAAGGTACATTAGATATTATTCCATTATAGAGATTTGGTTCCATATTAATAATGGCTCCCATCAATAGGCCTCCAGCACTTCCGCCTCCGGCATAGATTCTTTTCTTTTCTCCGTACCCTTTATCGATAAGACCCTGTGTAACGTCTATAAAGTCGTGAAAAGTATTCAATTTATTGAATATTTTTCCGTCTTCATACCAGGACCTTCCCATTTCTTGCCCTCCCCTAACATGGGCAATGGCAAAGACAAATCCCCGATCTAATAAAGAAAGTCTTGAGGAACTAAAACCTGCATCAACAGAGATCCCATAAGAGCCATAACCATAAACAAATAATGGATTTTTATTTTTTTTGAATTTTGCTTTCTTATAGACAATTGATACAGGCACCATAACTCCATCCCTCGCCTCAATAAATTTTCTTTCTACTTTATATTCACTACTGGAGAATCTACCCTTGATTTCAGCTTCTTTTAGAAGTCTTTTCCTTCCACTTGAAAGTTTGACAGAAAATAAACTATCAGGCTTTCTCATGCTGGAATAGCCGAAGTAGAAACGATCTACATCATATTCTGGGTTTGAAGCTAAATAGGCTGTGTAGGAAGGGTCATCGAAAGAAATGGTCTTGATTTTATTTGTATTCTTTTCAAGAATTTTAAGATTTCTAAGTCCATTCTCTCTTTCCATTATCACCAAATGATTAGGAAAAGGGATAACTGTCTGAAGAAGAACTTCTTTTCTGTGTGGAATTAATTCTTTCCATTTATTTTTGTCTTTTGAATCTTCTAAATTTGTTTCAAGCAATCTAAAGTTTGTTGCCATCCAGTTTGATTCTACAAGGAATCTTTTATCTGCAGGATCATGATCAACAGAATAAAGATGATCCTTTTCTCTTTTTAAAAATACTTTGGGTTTCTCATTAGGTTTGCTGGAATTAATAAGACGCACTTCTGAACTTGTGGTGGATGAAATATTGATTTCTATGAAGTCCATTGACCTGGTATTGCCTACAGACAGATGAAAAGTAGTATCTTTTTCTTGATAAATTAAAACATCTTCTTTTTGTGTCTTTCCTACTTCATGTCTAAATATCTGAAAAGGGAGTAAAGTTTCTTCATCTCTAAGAACGTAAAATATATATTTTCCATCGGCAGACCAAGCCACATCTCCTGACGTATTTTCTAGCGTAGTATTCGAGGTTTGATCTGTATCTAAATCTTTAAATTTAATACTATATTGTCTTCTTCCATTAATATCCTCGGCATAAACTAAAAGATTTTCTTTAGGGGAAACACTCCAATTAGCGAGCTGATAAAATTCTTTATCTTTTGCAAGTATATTGACATCTAGTAGCACAACTTCTTTTGAATTCTTATCCTTTCTTCTGATGTAGATACCATGCTCATTACCAGCTTCATATCTTCGAAAATATTCATAATTATTTAAACGAACTGGAACAGATTGTTCTTTTTTTGGAATACGATCTGTTATTTCCTCAAAAAGCTTATCTCTCTGATCTTTACCTGACGTAAACCAGTTTTCTAAATATTTATTTTCTTGATTTAGGTGATCTAAGATTTCTTTATCTTTCCTGCTGTCATCTCTCATCCAATAATAATTATCGACCCTTTCAATGCCATGATCTTTAAAGGTTACGGGTATTTTTTTTGGAGAAGGTTTTAAATTATTCAAGGTCTCAATCTTGGTTTCGCTGAAGTTGATTAGAGGAAAACAGATTAACAGAAAAGTTAAAATAAACTTAATCATAGTTTTATTTTTTTCTTCTTTTTATCATTCTCTTCCTTTTTTTTATCTGCCTTTCATTGAGCTGATTAGGTTTGTTCTTAAAGGGGTTTAATTGATCCTTGTAAATGATTTCAAGAGGTGTTGAGCCAAGCTTTAATTCGTTTCTATAAAAATTCTCAAGATATCTTGTATAGCTATCTTGGACTTGTTTAAGGTTATTTCCGTGAATGATTATCCTTGGTGGGTTTTTTCCACCAGAATGAGCGTAACGAAGTTTTGGCCTAAATCTTCCTGCCATAGCTGGTTGCTGATTATGTAAAGCAGATTTTAATATCTTATTTAGAACTGATGTATCAAGTTCTTTCAAAGAATCTTGATAGATTTGATCGGCAAGCTTTATAAGTCTCTTAAGGCCCTTTTTTTCCAAAGCAGATATGTAATGTAAACTGATATAGCTAGCGAATTTCAATTTACGATTAATAGTACTTTCAAGACTTTCTTTATCTGGTTGTGTCAGCAAGTCAATTTTATTCGCTACTACCAGAACAGGTCTTCCGATGGCTAATGTCAGCCCTAATAAATGTATATCTTGATCAACTATATTTTCCGAACCATCAAGAAGTAAAATCACAAGGTCTGCCCTCTTTATGGACTCAACAGATTTTGAAACAGAAAATTTCTCTGTTTCCTCTTTAATCGAGCGTTTTCTTCTCATACCAGCAGTATCAATAAGCGTAAGATTTTTATTACCTAGCTTGATTGGAACATCGATGGAATCACGAGTTGTTCCAGAGACCGAAGAG
>CAJWDT010000034.1 GCA_913031395.1 uncultured Gammaproteobacteria bacterium | reverse complement strand
AGTGAGAATAGTTACATCCCTGAAACTCACTTCTTCATTTGTTGTTGGATGAAAACCGCTGATCTTAAGAACAACAATCACTTCCTCATCAGCAATCAAAAGTTCTTCTATATCTTCTCTATATCCTGGTAAGTCTACTCTTACCTTCGACGCCAAAGCTGAGACTCCTTCTAGACCTTCTCCCCAATCAGGAAAAGGATAATCAGCTTTAAAGTTCTCTGCATAGAATTCACTTACTCTAGAAATATCTCCATCAGTCCAAACAACCTGCATAGCCTCTCTTACGATATCTTCAGAATTTTTTGAAATTTTTTGGTGGAGGCTTTTATTTTTAAAATATCCATTAATAGCAATATAAGTTTGAATTAAGTTGGCTATAACAAAGGCAAATAAATCGACAAATAGAAATATTATTGCTCCAGAAAATCTACTAAGCGCTGTAACCAGGTAACCTTTTAATCTTGTCTTATGGTGAACTGAACTTACAAGATATAAGGCTAAAATACTTATGATTAAAATGAGCCATTGGCCATATTGCAGTACAAAAAAATAGTCTTCCATTATTTTTATCTTATGTTTTTTTACCGGTCAAAACTAGAGTACCTGCCCATTGTTTACTTTGATTAGCTCGCCAATTTTCTATCTGAACCAAGCCGGCTTGGTGAAACATATCTATCCATTCTGACTCCTTCAACATTAACATAGGGGTTTCAACCTTTTCTTCCCAGGAATGAGAGTCTTTATTCTCATAATAAAGGTCTATACCTATAATCAATCTTCCATTTTGCTTGAGCCAAGACTCTTCTACTTTCTTGATTAAAGAAAAAGGATCATTTAGGTAGTACAACACCTCCATAGAATGGACTAAATCAAATTTAATAGAAGGTTTATAAGATCTAATGTCTGTGTGTAAATATTGCTTTTCATTCCCTTTAGACTTTGCTTTTGCAATCATTTGCTCAGCACCATCAATGCCTAAGGCTATTGAACACAAAGAATTTGTTTTAACTTTTCGTACAACCCAACCATTTCCACATCCTATATCTAGAAAACTATATTTTTTTTTAATTTCTTCTCTTTCTTTTATAGCAAAATCTAGCATCTCAGAGACAGAGGCCATATGGCCTTCTTCCATGCCAACATCCTTGCCCTCTTCGGCCCACTTTCCAAAAACCTCAGTAGCCTTAAACATTGTTAATATAATTTATGAGGGATTGTAAGCTGGTTTTGTTACTGAATAAGCCCAGTAAAAAAAGATGAATTGAAATAAAAGTCGTAAATATAACAACGAGAGAGGAGCCTCTGGAAAAGCTTCAGGTGTTAAAGCCATATAAATATTAGCAGGGTACACAGCTACCAAAAGAGCAAGTAATCCCCAGCCTGCGATTTTTCTTAACCTGGGTATTAAAACCCCAATACCGCCAGCAACCTCAAAAAAACCACTTATATAGACAGCTTCAGCATGTAATGGAAATGCAGGAGGCATGATTGATATATAAAAATCAGGATTAATAAAGTGATCAACACCCACATTGATAAAGAAGGCAGCCAAACCAATAAGAACTATCTTTTTCCACCACCCATTAGGGAGTTTCATCAGAGATGAGATATTAGATAAAACTCCCATTTAGATTACTTATGTGGAGTAACTAAATATTTTTCGCCGGTAGCTTGTTTAGCATAAGACTTTATTATTTCAGGCTGGAGCATTTCCTCAAAAGAAATCTCCTGAACGTAGTTACTGGCAAATGTAGTAGTTATTTCTGCAGCAACTCTTTCTCTCATTTGTTGGAATCTTTCCATACCTATCCTTCCAATCATTGGAGTTAGGAGCCATCCACCCAGCCCCCATGACATACCAAATGATCTTTTTAAAATTGTAGGTGATTGGTCTAGTCCGCCATAAATATAAACTTGCTTATAGGTATCTGAACCATAGCGACTATATTCTTTAGCTGTTTTGTTAGCGGCAATTTCCATTGCTGCAAGTATCTGTCCAGGCAATTCTCCATTATTTCCACCACCCGTCGCATCGAATCCTAAAGTAGCTCCAGTTTCTACCAAAGCTGCAACCAAACTTTCCATAAAATCATCATCACTAGTATTACAAATATACTCAGCACCTAAGCCTTTAAGTAACTCAACATGTTCAGATTTTCTAACTATATTCACCAGAGGAACACCATCATCTTTGCAAATTTTTACTAACATTTGACCTAAATTAGACGCTGCAGCTGTGTGAACAATAGCAGTATGATTTTCCATTTTCATAGTTTCAATAAAGCCTAGAGCAGTTAATGGATTTACAAATGAAGAAGCTGCCTCTGCTGCGGTTGTTCCATCATTCATAACTAAACAACTTGCCGCAGGAACGGCTCTATATTGTGAATACATTGCTCCCCCAGCGAGCCCTACTGTTTTTCCTATTAAGTCTTTTACATTTGCTCCCGCATCTACAATAACGCCTGAACCTTCATTACCCACTTGCATTGATTCATCCAATCTAGGCTTCATGGCGCCCATCAAAGCTGGATGTATTTTCATGGAAGTAACTGTTTCATCTCCCGAGCCGGATACGTTTATAGTTTCTAAATCAGCAGCAAAACTTAATAACAGGCCTAAATCTGATGGGTTGATAGGTGCAGCTTGAACTTCAATTAAGACTTCATCGTCTGTTGGGACGGGTTTCTCTGCAGAAGCTATTGAAATTTCAATATTTCCTTCACTTGTTACTTTTGATCTAATTTCTTTTGACATTTGGTCAGACATTGCAGTTTTCCTTAGTTAATTATTAAAAAAAATATTATACATAGTTTGTATATGGGATGACGGAATATAGTCTTTAGGATGATAATAGCAATAGGAAAATGGTCCTAAATCAAATCACCTCCGAGCACTGCAGGTGTCTCGCAATAAGTTGATAAGATCTTAAAATGATGTTCTTCAATTCTTTTACTTAATACATTTGCTATCTCGGGAATTTTTGAATTACTTTCGAACCACATCAACATGCCTTTATTTTGTTCAGTCCTAGACATAATTTCAGCTGATGCAGGAAGGATAATCATGCACATGGTTGCCCAATATATATCAGCAGCAGTCACACTATTACCAACAAGGTAAGGAGAACCCCTCTTCTCTTGAGCTTCTAAGCGTTCATTAATTAAGTTTATAACTTCAACTATCTTAGCTAAAGCAGAGGCGCTAGCTTGTTCACTGTAACCATACTTACGCGCTAGAGGATTATCACTTAGAATCCTCGCATTCCATACAAGACCATCTTCTGCCAAAATTATCGAACATAGCCCGAACATCTCAAGACGGAGTTCAAAACTATCAGGTATTAGATTAGGACTATCATCAGAACCAATTTGTTCAGCTAGAGCCAGTTGTTCTATCCAAACATTTCTAGGTCTTTCGTCATTATGCAGCATGATCGGAAGACTTGTCTGACTAGTAAGCTCATACAGTTCAGCCTGCCTATCTTCTCCTGTCTCTTTGTCTGTTCCCATCATTGGATGAAGTACCCGAATTAGAGGAATTTGCTTCACAAAACAGATATTTTTTAAAGCTTCTGCGTATAAAGCCTGAAGTCCAGGAATAAAGGTAACCCTTGTTCCGCTTTTCATATCAGCAGCTTCGTCGAGTCCTATAAACTCAGGGGATTCTAAATTATTTATTCCCTTCATAAGATTTTCCTTAGATTTGATGTTGAAGAGAGTTTATCTAATTAAACCAAATAGGAGAAGACCAAGCTCGTTCTTGAATAGTTATAGGTATATCTGACCTAGGTTTCTCTTCAGCTCTTACTGCATCCCATGTTGACCATCTACAAGTGGGATTTTCCAGAACTCGTGCATAGTAAAAGGCTTCTTGGTCATTACTAAATTCAGGATCTTGCCAAAAAGTCTTTATTTCTGCATTACCCTTTTCACGACTTATTGAACAGTCATCTAAACTTACTTCAGCACCATTATCAGGGCATCTATGGTTAAGGGGATTGACTCTCTGACCATCAGAACAGGCTACATCGAAAACTTTTTCTCTTTGTTCTCCATCGGCTAGCCATCCTTTAATTATTTGAACTCTTTGTAAGGGGGCTCCAAGAGGATCCGAAATAGCCCAAACAAGAAATCTAGGATTTTTACCCTTTTCTTGAATTATATCTCCTCCCATTGGTACGTTTTTAGAATATGCCTCTTGAATGAGATCTTGATCATTTAAATTTGAATTTTCAAAATTATATCCTGCGAAAAAGCGAACTTTAATTCTGGGCCCACTTGTACCAAAGGTTTCTTTGCGCCTAAAAGCATTATAGATTGACTCTCGGGTGTTCTCCTCAGCCCA
>CAJWDT010000033.1 GCA_913031395.1 uncultured Gammaproteobacteria bacterium | reverse complement strand
AAAAGGTTTAAAAAGCTCTAATGCCATCTTTTTTGGAAGACCACACTGATGTAACTTTAATTCAGGGCCAACAACTATGACTGATCTTCCTGAATAATCAACTCTTTTACCTAATAAATTTTGTCTAAATCTACCTTGCTTTCCTTTCAACATATCAGATAAAGATTTTAGAGGCCTTTTATTAACACCTGTAATAACCCGACCTCGTCTACCATTATCGAATAAAGCGTCTACAGATTCTTGCAACATTCTTTTTTCATTGCGAATAATTATATCTGGCGCTCTTAATTCTATGAGTCTTTTAAGACGATTGTTTCTATTTATAACCCTTCTATAAAGATCATTTAAGTCTGAAGTTGCAAACCTTCCTCCATCTAATGGTACTAAAGGACGTAATTCAGGTGGTATTACAGGAACAACTTCAAGTATCATCCATTCTGGCTTGGAACCAGAATCAATAAATGATTCTACTAATTTCAATCGTTTAACTAATTTTTTTCGTTTAATTTCAGAACCTGTTTTAAGCAAATCATCTCGAATTTTAATTAATTCTTCATCTAGATCCATTTCAACTAATATTTTTTTAATAGCTTCTGCACCAATAGAGACTTCAAAACTTTCGTCTCCAAATTCATCAAGAGCATTCTCATAATCTTCTTCATTAAGCAGCTGTCCTTTGTTAAGAGATGTTAACCCAGGTTCAGTGACTATGAAATACTCAAAATAAAGTACTCTTTCAAGATCTTTGAGGGTCATATCTGTAAGCAACCCTATTCTAGACGGCAATGATTTTAAAAACCATATATGCGCTACTGGAGCAGCCAAATCAATATGCCCCATTCTTTCTCTTCTAACTTTAGAAAGAGTTACCTCTACGCCACATTTTTCACAGATTATTCCTCTATATTTCATACGCTTATATTTGCCACAAAGACACTCATAATCTCTAACAGGTCCAAAAATTTTAGCGCAGAACAATCCATCACGCTCTGGTTTAAATGTTCTATAGTTTATTGTTTCTGGCTTCTTTATTTCTCCAAATGACCAGCTCTTAATTGCCTCTGGAGAAGCAATAGATATACTTATTTGATCAAAACCTTTAGTTACCCCTGTTTGGCCAAAGGTATTCATAAGTTCATTCATATTTGTTTCCTATCTTTTTTCGTATTAAACTTTAATTATTCTACCACATCCATATTTACATTTAGGCCTAACGATTTTAACTCTTTAAGTAAAACATTGAAAGATTCAGGTATACCAGCTTCAAAATCGTCATCCCCTCTTATAATTGATTCATAAACTTTTGTTCTTCCTGACACATCGTCGGATTTAACAGTTAACATTTCTTGAAGTGTATAAGCAGCACCGTATGCTTCAAGGGCCCAAACCTCCATTTCACCAAAACGTTGTCCACCAAACTGAGCTTTTCCACCTAAAGGCTGTTGCGTTACTAATGAATAAGGTCCAATTGATCTAGCATGAATTTTATCATCAACTAAATGGTGTAACTTAAGCATATAAATATACCCAACAGTTACTTTTCTATCAAAAGCTTCTCCAGTTCTTCCATCTGTAAGCCATACTTGACCCGTCTCGTCTAAATCAGCCAATTTAAGCATATCTCTTACATTTTTTTCACTAGCGCCATCAAATACTGGTGTTGCCATTGGAACACCTCTTTTAAGGTTTTGAGCTTGTTGAATAATTTGCTTATCTGTCAAATTAGATAAATCTGAGTTAAACTGTTTATCGCCATAAATCTCAGATAAGAATTTTTTAACTTGTGTATTATTATCACCTGAATAAACCATTTTACTAATCTTACTACCTAGCCCAGATGCTGCCCACCCTAGATGAGTTTCTAGTATTTGACCAACATTCATACGTGAAGGAACACCAAGAGGATTAAGCACTACATCGACAGGAGTACCATCGTCTAGATAGGGCATATCTTCTGCTGGAATAATTCTAGAAATGACACCTTTGTTACCGTGTCTACCGGCCATTTTGTCACCAGATTGTAATTTTCTTTTAACAGCAACAAAAACTTTAACCATTTTCATAACACCAGGTAAAAGCTCATCGCCTCTTTGTAACTTGTCAACCTTATCATTAAATCTATTTTCTAAAGTTTTAATAACACCGTCGAAATGAGCTGATAACTTTTCTATATTTTTTTGAATTGTATCATCGTTAATAGAAATCGATCTAAGTTCGACTCTAGAGATTTTATTTATCATCTCATCTGTAACAACATCACCGTTTGTAATAGATTTTATGTTTGCCGAGGAAACTTTTTGTCCTAGTAAATATTCCTTTAATCTACCATAATAAGCTCTTTCAAGAATTATTTTTTCATCATCTCTATCCTTAGCAAATCTATCAATTTCAGCCCTTTCTATAGCTCTAGCTCTTTCATCTTTATCAATACCTCTTCTAGAAAAAATTCTTACGTCAACAACAGTTCCTGAAACTCCAGGAGGTGCTTTTAAGGAGCTATCTCTTACATCAGAAGCCTTCTCTCCAAAAATAGCCCTGAGCAACTTTTCTTCAGGTGTCATTGGACTTTCACCTTTTGGAGTGACTTTTCCAACCATGATATCTCCAGGTTTAACTTCAGCTCCTATATAAACCATGCCTGCTTCATCTAAATTTCTTAAAGCTTCTTCACCAATATTTGGTATGTCACGTGTAATTTCTTCTTGACCTAATTTAGTGTCTCTAGCCATAACTTCAAATTCTTCAATATGAATTGAAGAAAACACGTCATCTTTAACTATTCTTTCTGAAATTAAAATTGAGTCTTCAAAATTATATCCATTCCATGGCATAAAAGCCACTAACACATTTCTCCCTAGCGCTAATTCACCATCTTCAGTAGCCGGCCCATCAGCAATAATATCTCCATTATTTATTATATCTCCAACCTGAACTAGAGGTCTTTGATTAATACAGGTGTTTTGGTTGCTCCTTTGAAATTTCAATAATGAGTATATGTCAACTGGACTTATATCTATTTCATCAGAAGAATTTGCTCTTATAACAATCCTAGTTGCATCCACCTGATCAACAATACCAGATCTTCTTGCAACTAATGTTACTCCTGAATCTTGCGCAACAGTTGCTTCAATACCAGTCCCAACCAGAGGACTTTCTGACTTGACCAATGGTACAGCCTGTCTCATCATATTTGAACCCATTAAAGCTCTGTTAGCATCGTCATTTTCTAAAAATGGAATCAACGCAGATGCAACCGAAACTAATTGTTTAGGAGAAACATCCATTAAATTAATATCTTTTGGATTAGCTAGTCCTATATCACCACTTTTTCGAACTGGAAGCAATTCACCTGTAAATTGATCTTTATTGTCTAATTCAGCATTAGCCTGAGCTATCGTAAACTTGCCTTCCTCAATAGCTGAGACGTAGACGACTTCTTTTGTTACCTTTCCTTCCTCAACCTTCCTGTAAGGAGTTTCAATAAAACCATATTGATTTATTTGAGCAAACGTTGCTAAGGAGTTTATTAGCCCAATATTTGGTCCTTCTGGAGTTTCAATTGGGCAAATTCTTCCGTAATGAGTTGGATGAACATCCCTAACTTCAAAACCTGCTCGTTCTCTTGTCAGCCCACCTGGACCTAAAGCAGAAACTCTTCGTTTGTGAGTAATTTCTGAAAGTGGGTTTGTTTGGTCCATGAATTGAGACAATTGACTTGAACCAAAAAATTCCCTTATTGAAGCCGCAGCTGGCTTAGCGTTTATTAGATCTTGAGGCATTAAGTTTTCTATTTCATTAGCAGAACTCATTCTTTCTCTTATTGCTCTTTCCATTCTAGAAAGACCAACACGATATTGATTTTCTAACAATTCACCAACTGATCTAACTCTTCTATTACCTAAGTGATCAATATCGTCGATTTCTCCATGACCATCTTTTAAAGAAATTAATTCTTTAAGAATTGCCAATATATCAGCTTTTCTTAGTACTCTCAAACTGTCATCTAATTCAAGATCTAATCGGGCAGACATTTTAACTCTGCCAACGGCAGACAGGTCATATTTATCTTGGTCAAAAAATAAACCGTTAAATAAAGCCTCAGCAGTTTCATGCGCAGGAGGCTCACCTGGACGCATTACCCTGTAAATATCAACTAAGGACTCTTCTCTAGATGCGTTTTTATCTAAAGCTAATGTGTTTCTTATCCAAGGACCAACTGAGGAATTATCAATAAGTAGTAATTTTAATTCATCAAGGTTGTTTGCTTTAAAGAGATTTATTAAATCTTCCGTTACTTCATCGCCAGCTTCTGCGTATACTTCGCCTGTTTCTATATTAATTATATCGTCAGCTATATATTTACCAATAAGTTGTTGCTCATCTACCTTAATAGTTTTTAAACCATTATCAGTTAAAATCTTAACATTTCTAGGTGTCATTTTATCACCAGAATTAGCAACAACTTTTCCTGTTTTAGAGTCAATCAAGTCAAAATTTAACCTTACACCTTTATACTGGTTTTCAATAAAATCTGTCGTCCAATTGTTAGATTGGAATTTATAGATTTGGTTTTCATAGAAAAAATTTAAAATATCCTCTCTTGTCATTCCAATTAATTTTGTTCTATCGGGTTCTTGTTCTTTTTCATTACATTCCTTTAAATATTTTTCCGAATTTTCGTCTAACAGAGCCATCAACAATGTCGTGCACGGTAACTTTCGTCTTCTATCTATCCTAACGTTGAGAATATCTTTCGGATCGAATTCAAAATCCAACCATGATCCTCTGTAAGGAATAACTCGAGCAGCAAATAAGTATTTACCTGAAGCATGGCTTTTGCCCTTATCATGATCAAAGAACACACCAGGTGATCTGTGCATTTGAGAGACTATTACTCTTTCCGTACCATTAACCACAAATGTTCCATTAGGTGTCATTAAGGGCATATCTCCCATGTAAACATCTTGCTCTTTCATATCTCTAACAGATCTAGTACCAGTATCAGCTTCTATATCCCAAACTATTAATCTTAAGGTCAATCTTAAGGGAGAGGAAAACGTCAAGCCACGTTGGTGGCATTCCTCAACATCATATTTTGGCTCTTCCAACGTGTAAGAAACAAAC
This sequence comes from uncultured Gammaproteobacteria bacterium, assembly GCA_913031395.1. Lineage (GTDB taxonomy): Bacteria > Pseudomonadota > Gammaproteobacteria > Magnimaribacterales > Magnimaribacteraceae > Magnimaribacter. Next base: position 1,845 of record CAJWDT010000033.1, on the reverse strand, counting down.
TCCAGCATAGATCTACCAGTAAAATCTTTAATTGGGAAAACAGAATTAAAAACGGCTTGTAATCCAACATCAGTTCTATCAAAAGAAGAAACATACATTTGTAAAAATTGTTCATAAGAATTTCTTTGGACTTCAATCAAATTTGGCATTTGGGCAACTTCTTTAATTTTCCCAAAGGTTCTTCTTACTCTTCTTCTATTTAATAATGAACTTGATTGAACTGACATTTATTATCCTTTAAATTTAAAAAACATTTTGTTGTAACAATTTGGACAAAATAAGACTTAATAAACAAGCTTAATTATATAAGCTTGTTTATTTATTATTTAAATCAATTATTTGATTTCGGCAGTAGCACCTGCTTCTTCAAGTTTAGCCTTGATTTCATTTGCTTCTGCTTCAGGGACACCTTCTTTTACCATTGAAGGAGCAGCTTCTACTAGGTCTTTTGCCTCTTTCAAACCTAATCCTGTTACAGCTCTAACTTCTTTAATTACATTTATTTTCTTCTCACCAACTGATGATAACATAACATTAAATTCAGTCTTTGCTTCCGCTGCAGGTGCAGCATCACCGCCACCAGCGGCCGCTACAGCAACAGGTGCTGATGCAGAAACACCCCATTTTTCTTCAAGAAGCTTAGCTAAATCAGCTGCCTCTAAAACAGTAAGTGAACTTAAGTCATTTGCAATTTTTTCTATATCTGCCATTTTAATCTCCAAAATGTTAATTTGTTATTGTTTTGATTTTTGTGAAATAGTTCTTAAAACTTGAGACGCTGGCTCCACAGATAATCTTAGTATCTTTGAAGCAGGCGCTTGAAGAAGGCCAACTAACTTTCCTCTCAGGTCATTTAGACTTGGAAGCTTAGCTAATGCTTCTACATCTATTTTAGAAAGTGCTTTATCTTCTAAACCACCTCCAATTATAACTAGCTTTTCATTTTCTTTAGCATAATCGACCAATATTTTTGCAGCCATCACAGGGTCATTAGAAGAACCAATAGCTGTTGGTCCTTTAAACATTGAGTCCATGTGTTGGTATTTTGTGTCCTTTAACGCAATACGTGCAATTCTATTTTTAGTAACTTTAAAATTACAGTTTTCGTTTCGCATTTTAGTTCGGAGATTTGTACTCTCCTCAACTGTAAGGCCAATACAGTGAACAATAACGACTGAAGCCGCATTGTCGAATGTATCATGCAAATTATTGACCAAGTCGGTTTTTTCATTTCTGTTCACCGAGAAGCCTCCAATTTTTTATTATGACAATTTACTATCATAACACTTGTTGCATTTAAGGTAATATAATTACCCACGGCCTGCCCTATAAGTAACAGCAGAAATTCTGCTTTCCTTGTCTATGCAGGATATTAAGAACTTTTACATTCACCTACAGTCTTGGACAGGTTTAGCCCTTTTTAAGGACTAATCAAGAATGAAAAACAATCATTCTCATAATAAATATATAACTTAGAGCTACATATTTATATTAATACCAGCTCCCATAGTTGAGCTGATTGAAATTTTTTTAATAAAAGTTCCTTTTGCACCCGAAGGCCGTGCCTTTTGCACAGCGTCTATAAACGAATTAATATTTTCAGTTATTTTTTCAGATCCAAAACTAACTTTACCAACACCAGCTTGAACTAATCCATTTTTTTCAGCTCGATATTGTACTTGGCCAGATTTTGCAGCTTCAACAGCCAACTTAACGTCTGCAGTTACTGTCCCAAGCTTTGGGTTAGGCATAAGCCCTTTGGGACCTAATATTTTTCCAATTCTACCTACAACTCCCATTAAATCAGGTGTTGCTATAACTCTATCATAATTTAGATTACCCTTT
>CAJWDT010000032.1 GCA_913031395.1 uncultured Gammaproteobacteria bacterium | reverse complement strand
CTAGCAACTGACCCCGATAGAGAGGGAGAGGCCATAGCGTGGCATTTATTGAGTGATTTTGAAGCAAAAAAATTGGTGAAAGATGTAGATGTAAAAAGGGTTACTTTTAATGAGATTACTTCTTCAGCCGTTAAGAGCGCTATCAATTCTCCTAGAGAAATTGATAAAGATCTAGTCGATGCATATCTTGCAAGGAGAATATTAGATCATTTAATCGGTTTCAAAGTCTCTCCGCTACTTTGGCGTCATGTTTCTCGAGCAAAGTCAGCCGGAAGAGTTCAATCTCCAACATTAAGAATTCTTTGCGAAAAGGAGGATCAAAGAGATTTACATAACCCTGAAGAATATTGGCCTTTTGAGTCATCTTTTGATTATCTCGGAAATGCATTCGAGGCAAAGCTATCAAAAATTTCTGAAAGGAATATAGCAAAAAGCCCTCTAAAAACAGAAGCTGAAGTTAATGATTTAGTAAAAGAACTAAAACAATCTAACTTTAGACTTAAAGAAATAGAATCTAAACCACAATCCAGCAGTCCAAAACCACCATTTAGAACTTCTACTTTACAAATGTCAGCTGCAAGCAGACTTGGATTTACAGCTGATCGAACAATGCAGTCAGCACAGAAACTTTATGAGGGAGGTTTAATAACCTATCTGAGAACTGATGGTATATCTATTAGCACATCACCAAATACTGGAGAGCCATTTTCTGAAGAAAATCCTGGACCACCTCCCTTGCAAGAAATTAGAAATTATATTTCTAATAATTTTGATTCTTCATATCTTACTAAGGAGCCAAGAGTCTACAAATCGAAAGTTAAGAACTCTCAAGAAGCTCATGAGGCTATTAGGCCAACAGACATATCAAAAAATCCTAAAGATACAAAACTCTCAGGTGATGAAGAAAAGTTATACACATTAATATGGAATAGAACAGTTGCCAGCCAGATGGAGAGCGCTAGATATGAACGAAAAACTCTCATAATTAAATCACAAAATAATGAAATTGAATTTAGAGCTTCATCTAGAAAAAATTTATTTAAGGGTTTTGAGATTCTTACTGGTTCCGAAGACGAGGTCATTGCTAATTTTCCTGATGGTTTAACTGAAGGGAAGGAATTGAAGCTTGTTTCTAACAAATACGAGCAAAAATTTACTACACCTCCCAATAGATATTCGGAAGCATCTTTAATTAAGAAGATGGAAGAGGAGGGTATCGGAAGACCTTCTACTTATGCAACGATAGTAAAGGGACTGAGAACTAAGAAGTACGCTTACGGAGCAAAATCTATCATCCCTTCCGATCTTGGGAGAGTATTAACATCATATCTAAAGAAAGTTTTTGAAGAATTTTTTATAGAAACAAAATTCACTGCCAGAATGGAAGAAGACTTGGATGAAATAGCTTCAGGTTCAAAGAACTATAAAGAAGTTCTCGATGTTTTTTGGAAGGAATTACAAGAATATTTAAATAGAAAAATTAATGATATCGAGATTAGCAATAAAGAAGATTTTAAGACTAGACAAGTGCTTGATCTTCTTAACGAAGAGTTGGGATCAGTGATTTTTCCAAAAGACGAAGAAGGTAAAATTAGAGACGAATGTCCCAAATGCAATAGTCCAATAAGTCTGAAATCTGGATCCTGGGGTTATTTTGTAGGTTGCTCTGAATGTAAGTGGACCAAAAAACCTTTTGAACTCAATACTACTTGGGAAACTTATCAAGAGTTACCAAAAGATTTAGGAATACATCCTGATCTAGGTAACACGATCTATGCTGATTTGAGCGTTAATGGACCATGTGTATGGACGATGAATAACGAAGATAAGAAGCTTTTTGGTACACCTGATGAAGATGAATTTATTTTAGATATTGGAATTAATAGAGCGATAGAGCTAATAGAAATAAGTAATGCTGAAAATATTTTATTCACTGAAATAAATAGTAACTTACCTATTGTTTTGAAGAATGGAAGATTTGGAGAATATACCGAGTTTGATGGGTTTAATAAAGCCACTAAACTCAAACCAGAGAATAAAGATCCAAGCCCTAAAGTGTCTTACTACGAACCAAGTACAATAGATTATCAATCTGAATCAGGCAGAAGATACGTTTTGAATTCTTTGAGGATATTAGGGTTCTTGTATTCAGAAGATAAGACGGTAAAACCCGTTGGCATAAAGATAAGAAAACCGGGAAAAGCATTTAAATTTGTTAAAAATCTGAAGATTGGTGAAATCGAAACTGAAATTCCAAATGATTGGTATAAGCTCGAACATGAGGAGCAAGATTTTATAATCAAAGAAGTCCTAAAACTCAAGAAAGGAGAAAATTTCGTTTACTTAGAGGATTCTAAAGTAACCTAAATACTCTCTCTAATAAGAGCAACGCAGGAACCTTCTATAACCAATTCATCTACAGAAGGGTTGATCTCTATATCTGAGTAGTTTTGATTTTCTGGTCTTAATACCACTTTACTTTGATTTAACTCAATTAGAGTTTTCACTGTAACTTCATTATTGATTCTTGCGACCACTATTGATCCTGTTTTTGGATTGGTTTTTTTGCTTACACCTATGAGGTCTTCCTCAAAAATTCCAACGTCTACCATACTGTCACCCTTAACTCGCAAATAGAAATCAATTTCACTGGAAAGTAAATTTTTTGATCTTGGGATTGTTTTTTCAACATTTTCTTCTGCAAGGATAGGGCCACCTGCAGCTACAAGTCCTATTACAGGAATCTCATCATTCTGAGCATTGCTAAGGACTATTCCCCTTGAAGCTCCAGATAGAATAGAAATGAAACCTTTTTTCTCTATAGCTCTTAAATGTTGCTCTGCAGCATTAGGAGATTTAAATCCTAATGTTCTGGCAATATCCGCTCTTGTAGGGGGAAACCCAAAATCTGATATGTGAGATTTAATTAAATTTAGAATTTCTTCTTGTCTTTTTGTTAAAGTTTTCATAATTATTACTGTAATTATATACAGTATATTGTATTATGCAATCATGCTTAGAATTGGAATAACTTCAAGGGCTTTATTTGATTTAGACTCAAGCCATTCTATTTTTGAAAATGAAGGGTTAGATGCTTACAAGAATCATCAAGTTCTTAATGAAAACTTACCATTGAAACCCGGCCAGGCTTTTGGATTGGTTAAGAAATTATTAAATCTAAATATTAAATTTAAAGAAAAAAAACTTGTAGAAGTCATACTCCTTAGCAGAAATACTGCGGATACTGGTTTAAGAGTTTTCAATTCCATACAACATCATGGATTAGATATAAAGAAAGCAGCCTTTTGTGGTGGCAATAGTCCTCATATATACGCTAAATCTTTCGGTGCTCATCTATTTCTTTCTACGGAATTTCAAGATTGCAAATCATCTATTGAAAATGGAATAGCTTCGGCAAGAATAATGCCTTCAAAAAAAAATCCAATTGAGAATGATGGTTTACGAGTTGCATTTGATGGTGATTCTGTAATTTTTTCTGAAGAATCTCAAAAAATATATGAAGAGAAAGGCTTGGAAGCTTTTGATAAGAATGAAAAGTCTTTAGCCAACAAACCTCTAAGCGGAGGTCCATTCAAGCCTTTTTTAAATGAGCTCTATCAAATACAACAATTTTTTTCTCCTAAAGAATGCCCATTAAGAATTGCACTAGTTACAGCTAGATCAGCACCTTCTCATGAAAGAGTTATTAAAACTTTGAGGGAATGGGATATTAGAGTTGATGAAGCTCTCTTTTTGGGGGGTATAGATAAAGCAAGTTTTCTTAAAGATTTTGGAGCAGATATTTTTTTTGATGACCAAATTAAAAATTGCAGATCAACATGTTTGGAAGTTCCTACTGGTCAGGTTATTAATTTTAATACAAGAAATTACGCTTAAAAAATGTATAATTCGCAACTCAATTAGTTGAGTGAATCTATATATGGAACATGTTTGTCTTGATCTTGAAGGTGTATTAATCCCAGAAATTTGGGCAGAAGTAGCCGCATATACAGGTGAAGATCAATTTAAACTTACGACTCAAGATTTAAAAGATTATTCTGAACTTATGGATATGAGGATAGACCTTGTAAGATCTATAGGACTTACTTTCCCAGAGATTCAAAATCTCGTAGACAAGATGGAACCTTTTGAAGGTGCAAGAGATTTTATAGATTGGGTTCGAGATAACTTCCAACTTACAATTGTTTCAGATTCTTTTTATGAACTTGCTTGGCCACTTCTTCGAAAATTAGGTACACCATCTATCAATTGTCATTATTTAAATATTGAAGGTAGTGAACTCAAAGGTTACACACTTAGACAGCTTGAAAATAAAAAGAAAGTAATAAAATCTTTAAAAGATATGAAGTTTAAAGTCTTTGCATCTGGTGACTCTTATAATGACATTCAAATGCTTCAAGAAGCAGATCTTGGAGTTTTTTTTCAAGCTCCTAAACATATTAGAGAAGAATTTCAAGAAATTGGCGGTGTTGAAAGTCATCAAGAATTAAAAGAACTTTTAATTTCAAATTCAAGTTTTGTGGGGAGGTAAGAATGAGTGATTCGCAAGGGAAAAAATTAAAGGAAGCTTTGATTAAAAATAATCCCCTTAAAATAGTTGGAACAATTAACGCCTACTCGGCATTACTGGCTGAAAAAGAAGGCCATGAAGCCATATATTTATCTGGTGGTGGTGTTGCTGCATCAAGTCTTGGAGTTCCTGATTTAGGAATTTCTTCATTACAAGATGTTCTTATTGATGTAGAGAGGATTACAAATGTTACTTCAATACCTTTATTGGTTGATGCAGATACTGGTTGGGGAGGCGCCTTTAATATTGCCAGAACTGTTAAATCTTTTATCAACTATGGTGCTGCAGGGCTTCATATAGAAGATCAAGTTTCGCAGAAAAGATGTGGTCATAGACCAAATAAAGAGATCGTTTCTACTGGAGAAATGATTGACAGAATAAAAGCCGCAGTAGATGCCAAGACAGATGAAGATTTCGTTGTAATGGCAAGGACTGATGCACTTGCAAATGAAGGTCTTTATCCTGCTATTGAGAGAGCTATTGCCTATCAAGAAGCTGGAGCAGATGCTATCTTCCCTGAGGCATTTATCGAATTAGATCAATACAAAGAACTCAAGAAACATGTAAACATACCTATCCTTGCAAACATCACAGAGTTTGGAAAGACTCCACTTTTTGGCTGTGAAGAGCTTGGTCAGTCAGGAGTAGATATGGTTCTTTATCCACTGACCGCTTTTAGGGCAATGAGTAAGGCTGCTGAAGAGGTATTTAAAGAAATTAAAAGGTCAGACAATCAAGAAGGTCTTATAAAAAATATGCAAACTAGAGATGAACTTTATGACGTACTAGATTATCATTCGTTCGAAAATAAATTGGACGAACTATTCAAAAACTAGATTAGGAAAAGAAATGGGTGAGAAGAAGTTAGATGGAGCAGGTTTAAGGGGGCAAGTGGCAGGAAATACTGCACTTTCGACTGTAGGTAAAGAAGGTAAAGGATTAACTTATAGGGGTTATGCTATCGAAGAGCTTTCTGAGAAAGCTAATTTTGAAGAAGTAGCGTATATGCTTTTGTATGGTAACTTACCGACTCAATCTGAATATGATCAATATTCATCAAAGTTAAAGAGTTATCGAGGTTTACCTGAAGCCCTTAAAGAGGTCTTAGAAAGAATTCCTGCAACAGCTCATCCAATGGATGTTATGAGAACAGGATGCTCTATGTTGGGTAATTTAGAGCCAGAAGGGGATTTTTCTAATCAAAATGAAACTGCCGATAGAATTATGGCATCTTTTGCTTCAATAGTTACTTATTGGTACAGATATTCACATGAAGGAGTTAGAATTGATACTGCAACAGATCATCCTACTATTGGAGGTCAGTTTTTATCTCTGCTCACAGGCAAAGAACCGTCAGCAGATCACGCAAGAGCACTCGATGTTTCATTAATTCTTTATGCTGAACACGGTTTTAATGCTTCAACTTTTACCGCCAGGACTTGTGCATCTACTTTGTCAGATATGCACTCATGTATAACAGGTGCTATTGGAACCCTAAGAGGGCCATTACACGGTGGTGCCAATGAAGCTGCTATGGAGATGATTGAAAAATACTCTAACAGAGAAGAAGCAAAGGCAGGGGTTCTTGATTTATTAGCCAAAAAAGAAAAAATTATGGGTTTTGGTCATGCTGTTTACAGCACTGAAGATCCTAGAAATGCAATTATTAAAGTTTGGTCAGAAAAACTTTCAAAATTAGATGGTAATACTACTCTTTATGAAGTGTCTGATGAAATAGAGAAAGTAATGGATGAAGAAAAAGGAATGTTTGCTAACACAGATTTCTTCATGGCATCTGCTTACAATTATTTAGGAATTCCTACGGCAATATTTACTCCATTATTTGTTATAGGAAGAACTTCAGGTTGGGCTGCCAACATCATGGAGCAAAGATCTGACAATAGAATTATTCGACCTAGTGAAGAGTATATCGGACCAGATAACTCTGTTTGGGTTGATATGTCTGATCGTTAATTAATAAGGAAATAAATTATGTCTGGAAACGTTGAAACAAACGTACGTCCTAATCCTGATGACGTACTCGTAAAAATAGCTGACTATGTTTTAGAGAAGGATATTGATAGTGCTGAAGCATACGATACTGCTCGTAATTGCTTAATGGATACATTAGGTTGTGGCCTATTGGCACTTACTTTTCCAGATTGCAAAAACCTGCTTGGTCCTTATGTCGAAGGTACTGAAGTACCTGGTGGAGTCAGAGTACCTGGTACTAGTCATGTGCTGGACCCTGTCAAAGGTGCTTGGGATATTGGTGCAATTATTAGATGGTTAGATTTCAATGATACTTGGCTGGCGGCAGAATGGGGTCATCCTTCAGATAATCTAGGCGGTATATTAGCTGCAGCTGATTATTTATCTCAAAGAAATATAGCAGAAGGTAAAGATCCTCTAACTATGAAAGATGTTTTAACAAATATGATTAAAGCACATGAGATACAAGGAGTTTTAGCCTTAGAAAATAGCTTTAATAGAGTAGGGCTCGATCATGTAGTATTGGTTAAAGTTGCTTCAACAGCTGTCATTTCTTCAATGTTTGGATTAAACAAAGATCAAACCATAGACGCTTTATCACAAGCTTGGGTAGATGGACAAAGTTTAAGAACGTATAGACATGCTCCTAATGCAGGTCCAAGAAAATCTTGGGCGGCCGGAGATGCTACGAGTAGAGCTTTGCAGTTGGTTCTATTAACTCAAAAAGGCCAAATTGGATATCCAAGCGTCCTTACTGCGCCGACTTGGGG
>CAJWDT010000031.1 GCA_913031395.1 uncultured Gammaproteobacteria bacterium | reverse complement strand
TTCAAGTGATTATTCAAATACCTGCCCTGATGCAACTTGGTTTGTTACCAAGGATTAAGATAAATACACAACACCCAGGAGTAAGGAAAGTTATATATTTAATGATTCCTGGGATTATTGCTGGAGGGGTAAGTCAAATCAATATGCTGATTGATACAATACTTGCATCTCTACTACCCACAGGCAGTCCTAGCTGGCTTTATGTTTCTGATCGACTTATGCAATTACCTTTAGGTATATTCGCCATTGCTATAGGAACAGTAATTTTACCTCGTTTATCAACCCTTTTTGTAAGCGAAGACAAAACCTCTTTTTCAAATACCTTGGATTGGTCAATAAAATTAGTCCTTTTAATTGGTTTACCTGCTGTGATCGGTTTAGTTCTTTTGGCCGAACCAATCATCTTAATTTTATTTGAAAGAGGTGAATTTAACTCGGGAGATTCTCTGCAGGCTTCTTATAGTCTTATTGCTCTTGCCTTTGGTTTATTAGCATTCATGTTGATTAAAATTCTAACTCCAAGCTTTTTTGCTAGACAGCAACCAAAGAAACCGATGTATGTAGCTCTGGCTTCTATGGTTTTAAATGCAATTCTAGCCTGGATGCTTGGCTTTAATTTAGGATATGGTCACATTGGCTTAGCCTTGGCGAGCTCTATCTCGGCATTTTTTACAGTTTTAACTTTGTTGTTTCTCTTAAGAAAAGAAAAAGTCTATGCACCTTCGTCTGGTTGGTTAATATTTTGGTCAAGACTAGCTTTTGCTTCTGCCATTCTTATAGCTTTCATTTTAAGTTTTGGAGAAGCAGTATCAACATTAAGAGAATTCACTGCTTTAGCGCAATTAATTTACATATTGAAAATGGTAACCATAAGTATAGCTTTATACTTTCTTGCTTTAAGATTAACTGGAATGAAGGTAAAGGACTTTTTAAACTAAAATGTATTTAATAAGAGGAATTCAAAATATTGATCTCTTTATTTCTAAATATAAAGAAGTTGACCTAATAGCTACTATAGGAAATTTCGATGGATTACATTTAGGGCATCAACATATTATTCAGAATATGCAAAAGGATGCTGAGGATAATAATTGGAAAAAACTTGTTATCTTCACTGAGCCTCATGCGAAAGAATTCTTTGCTGAGTCTTTGGGTACAAAGGAAGAAAAGCCTCCTAGAATATTCCCCTGGTCTGAAAAAGTAAAAAAACTTAAACAACTTGATGTAGAGTTTTCTTTTTTTCTTAATTTCAATAATCAACTTCGAAATATGACCCCTGAAACATTCATTAAAGAAGTTTTATCTAGACTATCCATAAAAAAGATCATCATCGGAGATGATTTTAGGTTTGGTGCAAATAGGGAAGGAGACTTTAATTTTTTAAAAAATTGGGGCAATGAGAACAATATAATAATTGAAAAAACACAAACTTTCTTCATGCATAATCAGAGAGTGAGCAGCACAAGAATAAGAGAGTGCCTTACAAAAGGAGATTTTGAAACTGCTAAAGAGCTTTTAGGAAGACCCTACACTTTCACTGGAAAAGTTGTTTATGGGCAGCAATTAGGAACTCAATTAGGTGTCCCTACAGCAAATCTCTGGCTTCCACAAAATAAATTGCCTATTGCAGGTGTTTATATAGTTAAGGTCGAAGCAGAAGGAGAAACCTATGGAGGTATAGCGAACATGGGTACTAGACCTACGGTTGATGGGCAAAATCCAGTACTTGAAGTTCATATCTTGGGATTCTCAGGAAATCTTTATGGAAAAAAAATAAAGGTAGAGTTTTTAAAAAAAGTTAGAGATGAAAAGAAATTCAATGGTCTTGACGAACTCAAAGAACAAATATTTAAAGATATTTCAACAGCAAAGACTTATTTCAGTTAAAGTGCAAAAAAAATTATTATGACTGATTATAAAGATACTTTAAACCTTCCCAATACAGACTTCGCAATGAAGGCAAATTTGCCTTCTAAAGAACCAAAAATGATTGAGTTCTGGGAGCAGATGGATCTAAGAAGTAAAGTAGCTCAAGCTAGGCAAGGAAGGGAAAAATTTATTCTTCATGATGGGCCTCCTTATGCAAATGGAGAGATTCATACAGGACATGCTGCACAAAAAGTTCTGAAAGATATTGTTATTAAGTCGCAGACACTTGACGGAAAATATGCTCCTTTTGTACCTGGTTGGGATTGTCATGGTTTACCAATAGAGCTCAATGTTGAGAAAAAGATAGGTAAGGTTGGTCAAAAGGTAACAGCATCTGAATTTCGTGAGGCTTGCAGAAAATATGCCGCTTCCCAAGTGGAAATTCAAAAGAAAGATTTCAAAAGACTCGGAATAATTGGCGATTGGGAAAATCCATACATAACAATGGATTTTAACTTCGAGGCCAATATTATTCGTTCATTAGGTAAAATTATTGATAAAGGTCACCTCCATAGAGGAGATAAGCCTGTTCATTGGTGTGTGGATTGTAAATCTGCACTTGCTGAGGCTGAAGTTGAATATCAAGATAAAGTCTCCACCTCTATAGATTTCATTTTTCCAATTGCAGCAGATGATCTAGAAAATATCTTCAATACCTCGCTTGAGAACCCAAATTTCATTGCCAGCTGGACGACAACTCCGTGGACTTTACCTGGCAATCTTGCACTCACCATTAATGACAAGTTTATCTACGATTTGATTGAGATTGAATTTGATAAAAAGAAGATGAATATAGTCCTTGCGAAGGATTTAATTGAATCTACTTTGGAGAGGATAGGAATATCAGAATATAAAACTCTTGGTTCTTGTGAAGGTCATAAATTACTTGGTCTTAAAGCTAAGCATCCTTATCTTGATAGGAGTTCTTTAATAATTGCAGGTGATCATGTAACCACTGAAGCAGGAACTGGAATTGTTCATACTGCTCCTGGGCATGGATTAGAAGACTATGCTGTGTCAAAAGAAAATGGATTAGAGGTATTAAGTCCTGTAAAAGCAAATGGTACATTCAATGATGATGTTGACCACTTTGCTGGCCTGTTTGTATTTAAAGCCAATGAGAATATCGTTGAACTATTAAAAGAAAATGGAGTTTTGCTATCGGAATCTTCATATGAACATAGTTACCCTCATTGTTGGAGACATAGGACACCAGTCATGTTCAGAGCGACTCCTCAATGGTTTATTTCCATGAGCTCTAAAGACCTCTTGGAGAAATCAATGAACTCAGTTGATGGAATAAGATGGGAGCCGGCTTGGGGTGAGGCAAGGATGCAATCAATGTTAGAAACTAGACCAGACTGGTGTATATCCAGACAAAGATCTTGGGGAGTGCCAATTGCACTACTAGTTCACAACGAAACTGGTGAGATTCATCCACATACACAACAGATAATCGAACAAGTGGCCACATTGGTAGAAAAGAAAGGGATCCAAGCTTGGCATGATGTTGAGATTAGTGACTTAATAGATGATGCTGAGGATTACGAAAAAATAACTGATTGTCTTGATGTTTGGTTTGATTCAGGGGTGACCCATGCGTGTGTCTTAGATGTCAATGAGGATCTACAATTCCCTGCCGACTTATACCTCGAGGGCTCTGATCAACATCGAGGATGGTTTCAATCTTCTCTTCTCACTAGTATTGCAATGAAGGATGTCTCGCCTTACAAAACAGTTTTGACTCATGGATTTGTAGTAGATAGTGAAGGGAAAAAAATGTCTAAATCTCTGGGTAATGTTATTTCACCACAGAAGATATGGGAAACAATGGGGGCAGATGTATTGAGAGCCTGGATAGCTTCAACAGACTACACTAAGGAAATAGTCCTTTCAGATGATATTTTAAAAAGGACTTCTGATTCATATAGAAGGATTAGAAATACTATTAGGTTCTTATTAGGAAATCTGAATGACTTTTCTGAGCCTAAATCACCTATAAAGCTTACTGAGCTTGATAAGTGGATGATTTATAGAACACGAAGTTTGCAGGAGGAAATAAAGCAAGATTACTTAAATTATAATTTCCATCAGGCCTTTCAGAAAATTCATAACTTTTGTGCAAATGATTTAGGAGGATTTTATTTAGATATTCTTAAAGATAGACTTTACACTTCAAAAGTAGATTCTCAGGCTCGAGAATCATCCCAAGTAGCTCTTTCAAATATTTTACAAGCCTTGTTGCGGTGGGTTAGTCCTATTCTTTCTTTTACAGCTGAAGAAGCTTGGCAATTACTTAAAGATGATAAAGATTCAGTCCATTTACTGGAATGGTTTGAGGACTGGGAAGAGATAGGAGAACTCAAAATAACTGATGAAGAATGGGAAAGAGTTCTGGAGATAAGATCTGAAGTAAATAGACATATTGAAGAAGCAAGAAATAATGAAATAATTGGATCTTCTTTAGATGCCAAACTAGAAATTTACTGTAAAGAGGATACAAGAATTCTTCTTAATAAGTTTTCAGATGAACTAAGGTTTATTTTTATAACCTCTGAAGCTTCTATCAAAGAGTTTCAAGAAATTGGTAACAAAACAAGTTTTGAGGATATGAGAATTATTGTTACTAAGACAAATCATCAGAAGTGTGTTCGTTGTTGGCATAGTAGACCAGAGGTAGGCACTATTAAGGGTCACGAATCGATTTGTTCAAGATGTCTTAGTAATATTGAAGGGGATGGAGAAATTAGAATTTTTGCTTAAATTCTAGACTTAGAATGATCAGAATTCTTTTTGTATTTTTTTTAATTCTGTCTGATCAGATCTCGAAAGTCCTTGTTGTCAAAAACTTTAGTATAGGAGAAAGCTTAAATATTCTTCCTATATTTGATATTTTTTTAATCTTAAATACCGGAATCGCTTTTAGTCTTTTTGATGATGGAGGCCCTGCAGGTAGATGGATATTGGTCTTTCTAGTATTTCTAGTTTGTTTATATTTACTTTACATAATCGCTACAGAAAATCTTAATAAATATGAATCTTTATCTTTATTGATGATTTTGTCTGGAGGAATGGGTAATTTATTAGATAGGGCATTTAGAGGTCATGTAATTGATTTCATACATATTTACTATGAAACCTACTCTTTTTATATTTTCAATCTAGCAGATACATTCATAACGATTGGCGTTATGATTTATATACTTAATACGGTGATTTCTTACCTAAACAAAAATGGAAATAAAGCTAGCTAATACAAGAGGCTTCTGCGCAGGAGTTGATAGAGCAATCGAGATTGTTAAAAAGGTCATAGAGATTCAAGGTGCACCAGTTTATGTAAAACATGAAGTAGTACACAACAAAACTGTTGTCGAAGAACTTAAAAATCTAGGAGCAATATTTGTTGAAGATATTGATGAAATACCAGAAGGCGAAGTGGTTATTTACAGCGCCCATGGAATATCTAAAGCAGTTGAGATTGAGTCCAAGCACAGAAATCTAGATATCTTTGATGCAACTTGTCCTTTGGTAAGCAAGGTCCACGCTGAAGTAAATACTTATGCAAAAATGGGCTTTGATTGCTTGCTCATAGGCCATAAAAATCATCCCGAAGTAGAAGGTACCATGGGTCAATTTGATAATTCTTTTGGCGGATCTATAACCCTTGTTGAAGATATTTCTGATGCACGAAAATTAGATTTCAAAAATTCTGAGAATATGGCTTTTGTCACTCAAACAACTTTATCTGTCGATGACACAAAAGAAATAAAAGACTACTTACTGAAAAAGTTTCCACACATAAAAGGTCCAAAAAAAGATGACATTTGTTATGCAACTCAAAATAGGCAAGATGCAATTAAACAATTATCTCTAGAATCAGACTTAGTTCTAGTAATTGGATCAGAAAATAGTTCTAACTCAAATAGACTCAGAGAATTAGCGGAAAGATCAGGAGTTGAAGCCTATCTTATAGATACCATTGATGATTTATCTTTAGAGTGTCTTGAAGGAAAGTCTAAGATTGGACTTACATCAGGAGCATCTGCTCCTGAACATCTTGTCTCTGAGGTAATAGAAAAGCTTACCAAAAGGCATGGTTTTACCTTAGTAGGGTCAAAGGATAGAACTGATGAAGGAATATCTTTTAGATTACCAAAGGGTTTAAGATAAATAGAACTATTCAGCTCTAATTATGTCTGAGGTTTAAAAGGAGAACATTATGATT
Organism: uncultured Gammaproteobacteria bacterium; assembly: GCA_913031395.1. Taxonomy (GTDB): domain Bacteria; phylum Pseudomonadota; class Gammaproteobacteria; order Magnimaribacterales; family Magnimaribacteraceae; genus Magnimaribacter. Next base: position 2,789 of record CAJWDT010000031.1, on the reverse strand, counting down.
TTGAAAATTTTAATTTTATCAATAACAGCCGTAACAATTTCTTCATCAATACACTCATACCCTAAAGATTTGAATCGCATCAAACAGATGGACTCTAATGAAAATGGAGAAATATCTTATGAAGAGTTCAACGCTAGTGCTTTAGACCGTTTCACATTACTTGATACTAATGGTGATGGAATAGTGACTGGAGAAGAGTTCATGAATCCTATACTTGAACAGTTTAAAAACATGGATTTGAATACTGATGCTGTGTTGAGCAAAAAAGAAATAAGAAAAGCTCTAAAAAAAATGAGAAAGGAAAAGAAAACAAAAATGATTGAAGAGAAGAAACAACCCCAACCGTTTATCAAGCAATAAACCAAGTGATCTAATGATTAATAAATCATATTTCCTCGAAGGCGCTAAACAGTGCCTCTCTCCAAATTTCTCGGAAAGGCAGGGTGACGAGGTGTCCTTACTTGTAATTCATAATATAAGTCTTCCACCTGGAGAGTTTGGAAGTGACAATATAGAAAAACTTTTTACCAATCAACTTTCTCCAGAAGCTCATCCTTATTTTGAGGGAATTTCTTCATTGAAAGTTTCTAGCCATCTCTTAATAAACAGGGAGGGTTTAATTACCCAGTTTGTCCCATTTAATATGGCAGCTTGGCATGCTGGAGTATCAAGTTTTCAAGGTCTTAATGATTGCAATCAATTCTCTATTGGTATAGAGCTTGAAGGGACGGATGATATTGATTACACGAAAGAGCAGTATCAATCTTTGATTGAGGTCTCTAAGGATATTATGTTAAGTTTTCCTAAAATTAACAAAGAAAATATTATGGGGCATTCAGATATAGCGCCTGAAAGAAAGACTGATCCTGGCCCATCTTTTGATTGGCATTTGTACTTATCTTCTCTTGATTAGGTTTGTTGCCAAAGAACCTCTTGGTAATTTTTTTCTTTATTAATTGACCTTGCCATAACAAAGAACAGGTCAGAAAGACGATTGATATAAATTATTTTTCTTTCTTCAATTGACTGTTTTTCATCTAAAGATACAAGAGATCTTTCACATCTTCTGCATACAGACCTCACAAGCTGAGCCAATGCGGAAGTAGAATGACCTCCTGGTAAAATAAAATTTTCTAAACTTGGAAGGTCTGCATTAAGAAGATTAATTTCTTCTTCAATAAAAGAAATGTCTCCCTCTTTTATAGAGTCATCTGAACCTAAGGATAGTGACCCGCCTATATTAAATAAACAATTTTGAATTCGGATTAATGACCCCTTATGCTTTTCCGAATCATTTGCCGCAGCGAGATAACCTATTAATGAATTTAATTCATCAATCTCCCCGATACAATGAATTATAGGATCAGACTTCCTTAGTCTTGTTCCATCAGCCATCCCTGTTGAGCCATCATCTCCAGTTTTCGTGGTAACTTTTGTTATACGTTTTTTCATTTAATTTTCAAATTCATAGTTTAACCTCATCCATACAGAACGACCTTGATTTAAATAAAAAGCATTAGAAGTCGCAGCAGTGAAATAATCTTTATCGAATACATTTTCCAATTTTAAAGAAAATTTTAATTTTTTATTTACAGCCCAGGAAGTTGATAGATTAGATAGACCGTAGCCTGGAAGTCTTATATCTCCAAAATCTTTTCTTTTTCCAAAGGCAGAAAAATTTAATGAAGTTGCAAACCCATTTATATTTTTAGTCAGTGAAATACTAGCTGATTTTTTTGATCTTCTGAGCAACTGTTCGCCTTGATTATCTTTTGGGTCTTGTGCTCTAAAAGTGAAATTTATATCCCAATCATTTCTGAGTAATTTATATCTTACTTCCAAACCTTCGTTTGTTGTCTGGGTAATATTTTTGAGCACGTAATCCTGATAATCAAAATCAATTAGATTTGCCACATTATTTTTGAAGACTGAAATATTCAGTCTAGAGCTTTCTCCTATTCGTTTAATATTAATTTCACTAGAGCTATTAATCTCAGGTTCTAAAAAAATATTTCCACCAAATCCATATAATTCTGAGCTCACTGGAGATCTAAATGACGAACCTCGTGATAAGCCCATTTTCCATTTAGAATTGAGGTCTCTCAAGCCTTCTACATTCCAGGAAAAATTATTATCATAGATATCATGATTTGATGATCTCACTGAAGAAAAAAAACTATTTTTTTGGAACTCAAAGCTCGAGGAGGCAAAAACTGATTTCGTATTAATTTCTGTCTTGTATAGGGTTCCATAACTAGAGTAATCAATATTTTCTTTCTCCTTGTTAATACCAAAGGCTAAGTCTCCTTCACCAAATACTTGAAACTCACTTAGAATGAATTCTACGAACTCTCTCTTCGTGTTGGTTATATCAATCAGCCCGAGAAAATTAAGATCATTTTGCCTGATCAAATCTTGCGAAGTGCTTAAATTAAATTCGTAAAAAAATAATCTCTCAAAATTATTACTGATCTCTAAGCCGTAGGCAGAATTTTTATATTCTTGTGAAGTAGGAGAACCGAAAACCAGATACTCAATGTCTCCTTCTGCCGACCAAGAAGAAAGTTCTATATTAGTTAACTCAGAATTAAACTCTATGTTGCTGATGATTGTTTTATTTTCATAACCTCTATCTAAATCAGAATTTGATAATGACGGAAATCCATCTGTTTTTGAATTCGATGCAGAAATATCAAAGAAAATATTGTCTGAAATTTCTTGGCTGGTTTTAAAAATATATTTATGAAATTCATCAGACCCTGAGCTTAATCCTAAAGCTGTTTTAACAC
>CAJWDT010000030.1 GCA_913031395.1 uncultured Gammaproteobacteria bacterium | reverse complement strand
TTTGGTTGGCCATACCAATTATCCTTATAGGGATGGCTATTCTCTCTCAAGCGTCTTGGATTCTTACCGTAGCTAAAGTTGATCCCTCAATCATTAAATACTCAGAAGAGTATTTGAGTTATTTTGTATTCGCGCTTCCGGCTATTCTTTTGAGTCAGCCTTTAAGGTCTTTATGTGAGGGTGTTACAAAACCTTTACCTATTACCTTATTGAATATATTGATGCTTTTGATAGCAATTATTGGGAATTACACATTTATATATGGAAATTTTGGTTTTCCTGAAATGGGTGCAAGAGGCGCTGGCCTTTCAGCAGTAATAGGAACCTGGACTACCTTTTTTCTTCTCATTGTCTATTTAAAATATAAGTCAGCATTCAGAACAGAACTATTTGAAAAATTTGATTTACCGAACTTTAAAATTCTAAAAGAAATCTTAACCGGTGGATTGCCTGTTGGTTTAGGAAATTTTATTGAGCTCAGTATGTTTAGCGGTGCTGGAATAATTCTAGGTCGTTTCGGTAGTGAAGTGATAGCCGCTAATGGAATTGCTCTTACAGTAGGAGGTCTCTTTTTCATGATTCCTTTATCCATAGGAAATGCTGCAGCGGTTAGAGTAGGAAATAATGTAGGGGCAGGTAATATGAAGGCCGCAAAATATAGCTCATACTTTTCTTTAAGACTTGCTACTTTAAGTGCATTACTTATGAGTTTAACAATCATCCTAAATGCAGAACTTTTAGCTAGTTTATTGAATGATAATCCTGAAGTTATTGCTTTAGCTGTAGTACTGCTTGGTTTCGCAGCATTTTTTCAAGTTGCGGATGGTTTAGCAATGGCGAGCATAGGAAGCATGAGAGGCTATAAAGACACATTTGGACCTATGAAAATTATGGCAATATCCTATTGGGGTATTGGTTTACCATTAGGAATCGTGCTTTCGATTACGGATATAATTACTGTACAAATGGGGGCAGTGGGTATGTGGGCAGGTATGGCCACAGGTTTACTAGTTGCTGCCATATTGATGGTAAGAAGGGTAAGAAAAATTTCTAATAAATTTATAAATGAAAATTAAAGTTGATGCTGCTGGTCTGAAATGCCCTGAGCCAATAATGCTACTTCATAAAGCAATTAGAGAATCTTCTCATGGTGATTTAATAGAATTGACAGCAACAGATAGTAGTACAGAAAGAGATATAGATAAATTTTGTGAGTTTCTAGGACATAAACTGATTGAAAAAAAAATTTCTAGCAAGGATCTCTATTTTGTTGTTCAAAAAAAAGATAAGAATATAATTTAACAAGGAGAAATTAATGACATATATAAATAAACAATGGTTGTTGGATCAAAGACCTAAAGGGATGCCTGGGGATGATTGTTGGAAATTGAATGAAGAAGAAGTGCCTTCTTTGAAAAAAGGAGAGATATTAATCAAAATACTTTATTTATCAATCGATCCTTATATGAGAGGTAGGATGAATGATGGCGAATCTTATGCTGCTCCTGCAGCTCTCGGTGACCCAATGACTGGAGAATCTGTTGGTATAGTAGTAGAAAGTGAGTCAGATAAGTTTATCAAAGGTGATTATCTTTGCGTTCACAAGGGATGGCAGACCTATATTATAGCGAACGATGAAGATACAAGTTTATTTAAAGCTGATCCTTCAGTGGTTCCTCTTCAGACCTATCTCGGAACAGTAGGTATGCCAGGTAGGACAGCCTATTTTGGGTTGTTAAGAGTTGGATTACCTAAATCTGGAGAAACTATTGTTGTCTCTGCTGCATCGGGAGCAGTTGGATCAGTTGTGGGACAAATGGGTAAAATCTTAGGTTGTAGAGTCGTAGGTGTCGCTGGAGGAGAAAAGAAATGTTCTTATGTAAAAGATGTTTTGGGCTTTGACGACTGTATTGATTACAAGGCTGATAACATAAATGAAAATTTGGCCGAAGCCTGTCCAGATGGAATTGATATTTATTTTGAAAATGTTGGCGGCCCTGTTAGTGAGGCTGTAGCTAAGCTACTTAACCCAGGATCGCGAGTACCCATTTGCGGGTTCATATCTGCTTATAATTCTGAAGATATGACAAAAGAAAAAACTCCTTTTCATATCTTTGGCGAAGTAGATCCAATTCCAGAACATAGGTTCTTTGTTGTTACAGAGTGGTTTAAAGAGTGGAGAGAAGCTACTAATGAATTATCTCAGTGGATTTCTGAAGGAAAAATAAAATATGAAGAAACAATTACTGACGGGTTTGAGAATGCTCCTCAAGGCCTAAGAGATGTTTTAAGCGGTAAGAATTTTGGTAAACAACTTATAAAGGTTGCAGAGGAATAATTATTCGCCTTTCCATTCAAATTTAGAAGCATCTTCAATGTTTTCTTCTGTATTTAAAAGAGAGCGCATAGCTCTAGCAGCGTCTTGAGAATTCATAGTGACGTCAAAAGCCTTTTGTTCCAGCATAAGGCTTTCTTCTAGGGACATATCCAAGCCTTGATGAATAATTTTCTTGACTTGATTGAGGGCTATAGGGGCTCTATTAGCCAGATCCTCGCAATAAAATCTTAGTTCTTCAAGAAAATTATCTTTAGGAAGAAGTTTATTAATTATTCCCAAGTCATGGGCTTCTTTTGGATTAATTAACCTAGCATGTAAAATCAAATCAAGCGCTCTAGACGAACCTATAAGTCGTGATAGTCTTTGAGTTCCTCCTCCTCCAGGAAGAATACCTACCGAAGTTTCAGGTAAACCTATTTTATAAGGCCCATCTGACATAACTCTCAAATCACAGCCTAGAGAGAATTCACACCCACCGCCAGCCGTGTTTCCATTTATTCCAGCTATGACTATAGCATTCAAGTCTCTAAGCCTTAAAAGCATCTTATGAAAGGAATGAAGCTCTTTAGGAGAATCTTGAGTTCTAGGCTCCTCTAAATTTTTTTCTGCAGTATGAGCAAGTTCACCAACTTCATAATGTTTTATAAAAACATCTTTACCCTTTCCGGTAAAAGCCAATACCCTCAAATCATTTTTTTCTTCAATAAGATCTAAGAATTTGTTAATTTCTAAAATGCCTGAAGAAGTTAAAGTATGTGTTGGGGGATTTGAAAGTGAACAAATTACATAATGTTCATTTTCTTCAATCTCTAGATGTTCAAAATTATTTACCACCCAGTAACCTCAGCTATACCCTTTCCAATCTCAGCTGGACTTTTTACGGTATGAACACCTGCATTCTCTAGAGCCTTAAATTTATCCTCAGCTGTCCCCTTACCTCCAGCTATTATTGCTCCAGCGTGTCCCATTCTTTTACCCGAAGGAGCAGTTACTCCTGCTATATAGGAAACAACGGGTTTAGAAACATTAGATTGAATAAATTCTGCAGCTGCCTCTTCAGCTGTACCACCTATCTCACCCACCATAACTATGGCTTCTGTTGAATCATCTTTTTCAAACAGATCAAGAACATCGATGAAGCTTGTGCCAGGAATTGGGTCTCCACCTATGCCGATACAGCTTGTCTGACCAAAACCTAAATCGGTAGTTTGTTTTACAGCTTCATATGTAAGTGTCCCTGATCTAGAAATAATACCCACCTTTCCAGGAAGATGAATGTCTGCTGGCATTATTCCCATCTTGGATTCACCCGGAGTGATGAGCCCTGGGCAATTAGGACCAATTAGTCTGACTCCAAGATTATCACATCTCACTTTTACCTCGAGCATGTCTATAGTTGGAATACCTTCTGTTATGCAGACTATCAAAGAAATACCTGCTTCTGCAGCTTCTAGAATAGACGCCTTACAAAATCTAGCAGGTACAAAAATTATGCTAGCAGTTGCTTTTGTTTCATCAACAGCCTCTTTGACTGTGTTAAATACTGGAAGATTTAAGTGTGTTTGACCGCCTTTTCCAGGAGTTACACCTCCTACTAATTGTGTCCCGTAATCTATGCATTGGATACAGTGTTGAGTTGCTTGGCCTCCAGTAAATCCCTGGCAAATAACTTTAGTATTCTTATCAATTAAAATGCTCATTAGATTTCTCCTTTTGATGCTTTGACAGCAAGACGGGCTGCTTCCTCTAAATTAGAAGCAGGAATAATATTTAATTCACAATCATCTAAAATTTTTATACCCTTTGAAGCACTATTACCTTCAAGTCGAACAACGACTGGTACAGAAACTCCCATCACAGTTAATGCTTCTACTATGCCATCGGCAATAACATCGCAACGAACTATTCCACCAAATATATTTATCAAGACGGTATTAACATTTTCATCAGAAAGAATGATTTTAAAAGCCTCGGCAACTCTATTTGAATCTGCCGTTCCTCCAACATCTAAAAAGTTAGCTGGTTCTCCTCCATGTAATTTAATAATGTCCATTGTCCCCATTGCAAGACCTGCACCGTTGACCATGCACCCTATAGTTCCATCTAAAGCTACATAACTAAGATCCCATTCAGCTGCTCTTGCCTCCCTAGGATCCTCTTGAGACTTATCCCTCAATTGTTCAACTTCTTCTTGCCTGTAAAGAGCATTTGAATCAACATTTATTTTTGCATCTAAACAAATTAAATTTCCAGATGTTGTTATCACTAATGGATTGACCTCTACCAAGGACAAATCTTTTTCCAGAAATAATTTTACAAGTCCATCAAATATTTTATTAAATTCAGAACATTGGGCTGAATTTAGACCTAAGCTACTTGATAAAAAATCAGCTTGTAATTTTTGAGGCCCATCAATGGGATCTATCTCAGCTTTAAAAATTTTATCGGGTGTTTCTTCTGCTACTTCTTCAATATTTACCCCACCTTCAGTTGATGCCATAACAACTAGTCTTTGAGATGCTCTATCTATAACAGCACCAAGGTAGAGTTCTTTATCAATATCTGTACAAGTTTCAATAAGTATTTCGTTAACGGGTTGGCCTTTTTCATCAGTTTGAAAGGTCACAAGACTTTGTCCGATCCACTTATCTGCAAATTTTCTTACATCTTTTAAATTATCAACAACCTCTACACCCCCTGCCTTACCTCTTCCGCCAGCATGAACTTGAGCTTTCACCACCCATTTTTGTACATTCATAGAGCTAGCAACTTTTTCAGCTTCTTCACCTGAAGATACAGCTATACCTTCAGACACAGCTATTCCATAATCTCTAAAAAGTTGTTTCGCTTGGTATTCATGCAGATTCATTTTTTCTCCCTAAAATGCAATCTATTGGAATTTGATTGCGTGTTTTCACGACACGCATTGTAGAGGATAAATGGATATCTGAGGAGTCTGAAATTAGGAAAGAAATTTTTTCTTAATTTTTTTCTCTAGTAAGAAGTTTATTTCTGATATTTGAAATTGCTTCTGTTGGATTCAATCCTTTAGGGCAGACTGAGACACAGTTCATAATCCCATGACACCTATATAGACTAAAGGCATCTTCAAGATCATCTAGTCTCTCTTCAGTAGCTTCATCTCTAGTATCAGCAATAAATCTCCATGATTGCAATAAAGCAGCAGGTCCTAAAAATTTATCTGGGTTCCACCAGAAAGATGGACATGAAGTTGAACAGCAACCGCAAAGGATACATTCATATAGGCCGTCCAGTTCTTCTCTATCTTCAGGTGTTTGTTTTCTTTCTATATCCGGTGAATCGCTTTTTGTAATTAGATAAGGTTTAACCTTCTCTAGTTGGTCAAAAAATTGTTTCATGTCTACAATCAAATCTCTTACTACTGGCAGTCCAGGCATAGGGCGTAAAGTGATCTTATTTCTTTTGAGAACTTCCGATAAAGGGGTTACGCAAGCGAGTCCGTTCTTTCCGTTGATATTCATTCCATCAGAGCCACAAACGCCCTCTCTACATGACCTTCTATAAGAAAGAGAAGGTTCTTGTTGTTTAGCAAGATGCAGGGCATCTAAAACCATAATATCTTTGTCAGTAGGTATTTCTACAACCAAGTCTTGCATATAAGGTTTTTCATCAACAGTAGGATCATAACGATATATACTCATCGTTATAGTTTTAATTTGTTCAACTGGAATAGCTGCTGCGCTCATTAGTAGCTCCTAACCATTGGTTGAAACGCTTGAACAGTTTTTGGTCGGTAGTTAACGTCTCTTTTGCTTACTTCTTTTGTTTCAGCATAGTAAATAGAATGCTTGAGCCAATTGTCATCATCTCTTTCAGGATGATCGTCTCTAGCATGAGCACCACGACTTTCTTTCCTTTCATTAGCAGTGATAGCTGTAGCTTCAGCAACTTCGAAGAGATTTTGCATTTCTAAAGCTTCAATCCTTGCGGTGTTGAATGTAGCTGATTTATCTTGAAGGAACATATTATCGACTTCGTCTCTAGTATGTGAAAGTTCTTCAATGCCTTTTTCCATTAGATCTCCTCTCCTAAAAACACCGAAGTTATTTTGCATATTTTGCTGCATCTTTTCTTTGAGAATGGAGACTTGCTCGCCCTGAGTAGATGCATTTAATTTATTTAGTCTTTCCAGAGCTTTATCGATATCGTCAACAGAAGCATTTTTCATCTCAACACCTTGCTTCATAGACTCTTCTATATAAAGTCCAGCGGCTCTTCCAAAAACAACCAAATCTAATAGGGAGTTCCCACCTAGCCTGTTGCCACCGTGAACTGAGACACAAGCTACTTCTCCTGCAGCAAAAAGACCATCTACAATTTTATCTTCACCATTTTCAACCGATATCACTTGTCCATTTATGTTGGTTGGAATTCCTCCCATCATGTAATGGCAAGTCGGTACAACGGGTATAGGTTGAACAGCTGGATCCACTCCAGCAAAAGTTTTGGATAGTTCTGTAATACCTGGCAGTCTTTTATGGACCACTTCAGGACCTAAATGATCCAATCTTAAGAAAATATGATCTGCATTCGGTCCACACCCTCTTCCCTCTAAGATTTCTAATGCCATTGATCTGGCAACAACATCTCTGCTAGCTAGGTCTTTAGCATTGGGAGCGTATCTTTCCATAAATCTCTCACCGTCTTTATTTAAGAGATATCCTCCCTCTCCTCTACAACCTTCAGTAACCAAAGTTCCAGCTCCGTGTATGCCAGTCGGATGAAACTGCCACATTTCTATATCTTGAACAGGCATACCTGCTCTTAATGCCATTCCAATTCCGTCGCCTGAGTTGATAAGTGCATTTGTTGTAGAAGAATATATCCTTCCGGCACCACCAGTTGCTAGTACAGTGGCTTTAGATTTAATGTAATAAATTTCTCCAGTCTCTATTTTGAATGCAATGACTCCTACTACAGCGTCGTCTGTGTTGAGGACTAGATCAACTGCAAACCACTCATTTAAAAAATTAGTACCTGCTTTCAAGTTTGCTTGATATAGAGTGTGTAAAAGACTGTGACCAGTTCTATCAGCAGCAGCACAGGTCCTAGTAGCCTGGCCCCCTTTTCCGTAATCTTTAGATTGACCGCCGAAAGGTCTTTGATAGATTCTACCTTCTTCAGTTCTTGAGAAAGGCAAACCCATATGCTCAAGTTCAAAAACGGCTTTAGGGCCTTCGCTACACATGTACTCAATAGCTTCTTGATCACCTATGTAATCTGAACCTTTAACAGTATCAAACATATGCCATCTCCAATCATCATCTGGATCATCACTTTGTATTGCACATGTGATACCGCCTTGGGCAGAAACAGTGTGCGAGCGTGTAGGGAATACTTTTGATATGACGGCAGTATTAAGTCCTGATTCAGCAAGCTGAAGAGAGGCTCGCATACCAGCACCTCCGCCACCTACGATGATTCCATCAAATTCCATAACAGGAAGATCTTTTGCATTAATAACTTCGTTAACTAACATAATTTTACCAAATGATTATTACTGCCCATGTTAAAACTAGGGCTATGATGGCCGCTACAACAGCTCTAAAACCTATATATAAAAACTTTCCCATACTTCCAAATACTCTTGGAGTAAGGTAATCACTTGCCACAGCCCAAGTGCCTAACCAAGTATGTATTGAAAAAGCTATAAAGAAAAGAGATGTAAAGGCTTTATTGAAGGGATTTTCAAAAAATGCTGACCATCGATTAAAGTTTACTTCTTCTGCAAGAAAAACAAAGCTTGCTAGATAAAGCGTGTAAGAAAGGATTAGCACAGCACAGAGTCTAACTATTAAAAATTCTATCGATCCATGTCCTAATCTAGAAAACATATTCAAAAAAGATAAAAAAGAAACAAAACAGCCATTAAAAAAGTTGCGCCAAAAACCAACCACGAAAGAACTCTTCCAGATTCAAGTGTTTCTCCTACTCCGAATGCATCACTAATAAGCTTTCTGATACCAGCAAGTAAGTGATAACCAAATCCTACCAAAATCAGGAAGGTGATTGCTTTAAAAGCAATGGAATTTTGTAATAAATTGGATAGCATCAAGAAACTATTTTCTGATTTTAGTGAAATGCTAAAAACCCATACTATCAGAGGGAAACTAAAAAAGACTGCTACGCCAGATATCCTATGAAGAATAGAAGATAGTCCGATAATAGGAAGGCTTATCGTTAGTAAATTTAAGTTTACAGGTCGGTTGTCTTTTTCAATCACTTGTTTATTTAAGAGTTTGCTTTCTGAGCGCGTAAAGCGTTGCTATTATAATTATTTGGAGCTCCAAATACCATATACTTTTATTTAATTTATTTTTTCTAATTTTCTTATAAGAAAAATTAAAATCATAAACAAAGGTAGTATGAAAATGAAAGGCAAATTCATAGACGAAGTGTAAAGCATGCCGCTCAGAAAGGGGCCAAGAGCAAAACCAGCTCCTGGAGCTACCATAGCCATACCAACCGCTGCTCCTTGATTATCTTTATTTGCGTTCAAAGATGCTGCTGACGTATAGCCTGGAGAAGCCAGACCCATTCCAAGACCCATAAATGCCATTCCTAGATAGAGAAGCAGAAAATCAGGAGAAAGAATTATTAGTAGACAGCTTATTATAAAAAGAGGTAAGGAAAATTTAATCAAGTTAAGAGGGTTACCTTTGTACTTTTGAACTATGGTTAATTGAGAAACGATAGCCATTAAAGCCATAGTGCCAAGAAGCAAAGCTGTAGTTTTAGCAGTTTGATCAAGAGAATAATTGAATCTATCTTGAACATAATAAGCCGTTACCGACTGAACAATTGCAAATGCTGTAAAAATGATCATGCCAATTGATAAAAGTAACTTTAATTTGGTATCAAATAGAATTTTAGAAGCGCTATTATCAGAAGGAGGTTCTGCTATCTTATTTGGAAGATAAAAATAAACAATGCTTGCTGCGACGGCCATCAATATGGACATAACAATTAGAGGTGTGAGTAAGCCAAATCCTTTGATTGGGATATCAAAGATATTTAAACCGACCAGAGAACCAACTAGCACTGGGCCTAATATGGTGCCAATGTTATTTGCCGC
>CAJWDT010000029.1 GCA_913031395.1 uncultured Gammaproteobacteria bacterium | reverse complement strand
AAATCAATAAAATTTTAGTTAATAAAGGAAAAATTAATTGTATTGTTACGGATAGAGCAATCCTTCAAACCAATAGAGTTATTGTCTGTGCAGGAAGTTGGTCAAGAGATCTTTTAAAAAAAGTAAGATTGAATCTTCCAGTAAGACCAGTAAAAGGTTATTCATTAACCCTTGATACAGCAGGCTTGAACAACAAGCCAATTTTTTCGATTGTTGACGAAAGTATCCATACTGCCATTACACCCTTTCAAGATAGAATCAGAGTAGCTGGAACGGCTGAATTTGTGGGTTTTGACGACTCTATTCACCAAAAAAGAGTTAACTATCTAAACAATATGCTGAAGAATGTTTATCCAAATTTATATTCTCAAATTAACCATGATGAAGGAAAAATCTGGCATGGATTTAGACCTATGAGTGCAGACGGCCTTCCCTTGATTGGAAAAACTAAAATAGAAGGTCTATTTGTAAATTGTGGGCAAGGGCACTTGGGTTGGACTCTTGCTATGGGTTCTGCAAATCTACTTGCCGATCAAGTCCAAGATAATAAATCTGAGATAGATATAAAACCTTATCTTGCACGAAGATCTCTATAAAAAAATATTTTTAATCTTTGGGCTTGCTATATAATCCGCCCGTCTCCTCGTAGCTCAGTTGGATTAGAGCAACTGCCTTCTAAGCAGTGGGTCGCAGGTTCGAGTCCTGCCGAGGAGGCCACTTCATACAACAATTCCCTTTCTTCATAAATTATTGTTTCTTTTATTTCTAATCGCTAAAATGATTACGTTAGTTTATTTATTTTGATGATTGGTTCACATATTTCAATTTACGGTGAGATTCAGGGTTCGGGTTACAGATCTTGGGCTAAAGATCAATGTGCTAAGTTAGATCTCTTGGGGTGGGCTAGAAAAGCTTCAGACGGTTCTATAGAAATTTTCGTACAAGGTGAAGAAGAGAATGTAAATACATTTATATCTTTGTGCTGGGACGGACCCGCCTATGCTCATGTTGAAGACGTCTTAGTTCAAGATGCTAATGCCGATGACTCAATAAAATCATTCAAGATTTATTAAAATAATCATCTTCTATTTTTATAAGATGTTAAAATGTTGTTTTTTATGGTGGGCGTAGCTCAGTTGGTAGAGCCCTGGATTGTGATTCCAGTGGTCGTGGGTTCGAGCCCCATCGTCCACCCCAAAGGATAAAATATGAAATTTTTTAAATCAAAAGCTGATATAAATCAAAGCTTAAGCATAGTGGTACCCAATAAGGAAATTGAAGAGCAGGTACTTACAAAACTCAAGACAGTTCAAAAAGATTCTAAACTCAAGGGCTTTAGAAAGGGTAAGGCACCAATGGATGTTGTAACAAGCATCTATGGTCCTGAAATAAGACAAGAAGTTATATGGGATTTGGCGAGCAAATCTTTTTCAAAATTAGCCCAAGAAAAAGATCTAAAAATTGTTAGTCGACCTAATCTCATTCCTGAAATTTTAGACGAAGGTAAGGATGCAAAATTTAAAGCTTCGTTTGAAGTTTATCCTGAAGTAAACCTTTCAAAAATGAACAAGTTGTCTTTCACTAATTTTAATTGCGATATTACAAATGAGGATCTCGATAAGACAATTAACAATCTCCAAAAAAGAATGAGTCAATGGGAATCTACTGAAGACGAGTCTAAAGATGGTGATCAGATAAAAATTAATTTCATCGGAAAAATCGATGGAGAAGAATTTGAAGGAGGAACAGCAGATGACTTTACTGTCGAGATAGGTTCCAAATCTATGATTGCTGGTTTTGAAGATGGACTTATAGGTTTAAAGAAAGGTGATCAAAAAGTCTTGAATTTAAATTTTCCTGAAGACTACGGAAAAAAAGACCTTGCTTCAAAGCCTGTTACTTTCGATACAACAGTTACTGATGTTCTGTCACCAAAGTTACCAGAACTAAATGATGAGTTTTTTAAGAGCACTGGAATTGAAGCAGCTGATATAGATTCATACAAAAAAGAAGTTAAAACAAAACTTCAAGAAGATTTGGAGAATATACTCAAAGGAAAGGTAAAGCAGAGCTTGTTTGATGCCTTAATTGAAGCTAATGATTTTGAGGTGCCTTCAGCGATGATTGATTCAGAGATATCAAATATGAAACAAGATACTGCTAGAAGGATGGGTATGGATCCTAAAGAAATGAAAGAAGATTTATTTCCGAATGAAACTTTCTCTGAAGAGGCTACAAAGAGAGTTAAGGTGGGTATTCTTCTCAATAAAATAATAGAAGATAAAGAAATTAAACCAGATGCAGATAAAGTCAAAGAAATAATAGACGAAAGGGCCAAAAACTATAAAGATCCAGAACAAGTCGTTAATTATTTCTATTCTGATGACGAACAGCTAAGAAATATAGAATCTATTTCTCTTGAAGAGCAGGTAGTAGATGTATTGATGGCTGAAGCTAAATCTATAGAAGAAAGTATCTCTTATGAGGATTGTGTTTCAGGAACCTATGGTTGAAAATCTTTGGATTATCCCCATTATTAACATAAGGACAAATTAAATGAGCGAAGAAAACATGAAACTAACTAACCAATTAGTGCCAATGGTTGTTGAGCAAACTCCAAGAGGAGAGAGGGCATATGATATTTATTCTCGATTACTCAAAGAGAGAGTTATATTCCTTACAGGACCAGTTGAAGATTATGGTGCTAACTTAATAGTTGCTCAAATGTTGTATTTAGAGGCAGAAAACCCTGATAAAGATATACACCTTTACATAAACTCCCCAGGAGGATCTGTTACTGCTGGTTTGTCAATTTATGACACTATGCAATTTATTAAACCCGATGTGGCTACTCTTTGTATAGGGCAAGCTGCTAGCATGGGAGCGGTACTGCTTTGCGGAGGTGCAGAGGGAAAAAGACAGGCTTTACCAAATTCTAGGGTAATGATTCATCAAGTATTAGGCGGATTCCAAGGACAAGCAAGCGATATAGAAATTCACACTAAAGAAATATTATCAATCAAGAAAAAACTCAATGAAATATTAGCCAGCCACTCCGGTCAAAAAGTTGACAAAATAGTTAAAGATAGTGATAGAGATAATTTTATGTCTCCCGAAGAGGCTGTAAAGTATGGTTTAATTGATTCAGTAGTCGATAGTCGCTCTATCAAGAAATAACAGGAGTTTATATGTCTGACAAAGACAATACAGAAAACGGAGAAGACAAACTTTTATATTGTTCATTTTGTGGAAAAAATCAAAATGAAGTTAGAAAATTAATTGCAGGTCCATCCGTATATATTTGCAATGAATGCATAGATTTATGTAACGACATTATCAAAGAGGAAATAGCCGAAACCTCAGAAGTAGATGAAGAGCATTTCCCAGTTCCAAAAGAAATAAAAGAAACCTTAGATGAGTATGTCATCGGTCAAGAGGATGCTAAAAAAAATCTATCTGTAGCAGTTTACAATCATTACAAAAGACTGAAAGGTGGAAAGAAACTTAATTCAGACGACGATGTTGAATTAACGAAAAGTAATATTCTACTTCTAGGTCCAACTGGTTCAGGAAAAACTTTACTTGCTCAAACTTTGGCAAGATTACTCGATGTTCCTTTCACAATAGCTGATGCTACAACGTTAACTGAAGCAGGTTATGTGGGAGAGGACGTAGAAAATATCATTCAAAAACTTTTACAAAAATGTGATTACGATATTGAAAAAGCACAATTAGGAATTGTCTACATAGACGAAATAGATAAGATTGCAAGAAAATCTGATAATCCTTCCATTACAAGAGATGTCTCCGGGGAAGGGGTTCAGCAGGCTCTTCTAAAGCTTATAGAAGGAACAGTTGCTTCAGTACCTCCTCAAGGTGGAAGAAAACATCCTCAACAAGAATTTCTCCAAGTAGATACTTCTAATATCTTATTTATTTGTGGAGGAGCATTTTCAGGGCTTGAATCAGTTATTCAACAAAGATGCGAAGAGACTGGTATAGGTTTTGGAGCAAACGTAACTTCAATAAAATCTGAAAATGATACTGATAAACTCGTTAGTCAAGTTAGACCAGAAGATCTTATTAAGTATGGCTTAATTCCTGAATTTATTGGCCGTCTTCCAGTGATAACAACACTCGAACAGCTGGATGAGGAGGCTTTGATAACCATACTAACTCAACCCAAGAATTCTCTAACCAAACAATTTTCTAAACTTTTTGAAATGGAAGAAGTTGAATTAGATATAAGAGAAGATGCTCTATCTGAAATTGCAAAAAAAGCAATAGAGAGAAAAACAGGTGCTCGAGGATTAAGATCCATTTTAGAAAGTATCTTGATGGAGACTATGTACAAAGTTCCTTCAGAAGAATCCTTGAATAAAGTTGTCTTAGATGCTGCAGTTGTAAAGGGCGAATCCGAGCCATTAATGGTATACGAAAAGGCTTCGAAAACAAAAACTGGATAAGACTTGTTTTTTTAAATTTAAGCCCCAATATTAGATATATAAGGAAAAAATATGTCTAATAAAAAACTAAATATCCCATTACTTCCTCTTAGAGATGTTGTTATTTTCCCATCTGTAGTAACACCTTTATTTGTCGGAAGAGAAAAATCTATAACTGCTCTGCAAGCTGCAATGGCAGGTGATAAACAAATTATGTTGGTTGCTCAAAAGAGCGCACAACAAGATGATCCGAAGCTCGGAGATCTTTATCCCATTGGAACACTTTCAACAATACTTCAACTCATTAAACTTCCTGACGGAACACTCAAAGTTCTTGTGGAAGGAAATAAAAGAGCGACGATCGAATCCCTTGAGGCATCTGATGAATTCATGTCAGTTAAAGTAAGCACTTTGGAAGAAGAGTCGGACTCAGAAGAGTTAAAACATTTTTTACCTTCATTAAAAAAACAGTTTCAGGAATATGTGAAACTTACGAGGAAAGCTACCCCCGAAGTTTTAAATACTGTCAACGCAATTGATTCCTTATCAAGACTTACCGATACTCTTGTAGGCCATCTATCGATAGATATTGGTCAAAAACAAGAAATTCTAGAAATGATCAGTTTGGCCGACAGGTCTAAACGAATACTTGAACACTTAGATTCACAACTAGATCTGTCTAAGGTTGAAAAGAAGATTCGTGGCAGAGTCAAAAGCCAAATGGAAAAAAGCCAAAAAGAGTACTATTTAAATGAGCAAATGAAAGCTCTAAAAAAAGAGCTCGGAGAAATAGATGAAGCCGAAGAGGCCGAACAATTAGAAGCTAAAATTAATGAAGCAGGGATGACCAAAGAAGCTCAAGAAAAAGCTATGAGTGAGCTTCAAAAATATAAGATGATGTCTCCTATGTCTGCTGAGGCTTCGGTAGTTAGAGGCTATATCGATTGGATGCTTAACATCCCATGGAAAAAGAAGAGTAAAATTAGATCTGATCTCAAAAAAGCGAGCGCAGTATTGAATGAAGATCACTTCGGTTTAGAAGAGGTAAAGGAAAGAATACTCGAATATCTTGCTGTTCAAAAACGAGTCAAGAAACTGAAAGGACCAGTCCTCTGTCTTGTGGGCCCTCCAGGAGTTGGAAAAACTTCATTAGGAGAATCTATTGCACGTGCTACAAATAGAAAGTTTGTCAGAATGTCTTTAGGAGGAGTTAGAGACGAAGCCGAAATCCGTGGACATCGAAGAACTTATATAGGCTCTATGCCAGGAAGAATTCTTCAAAAACTTTCTAAAACTGGCGTAAAAAATCCACTTTTCCTTTTAGATGAAATCGACAAAATGGGAATGGATTTCAGAGGCGATCCAGCATCAGCTTTACTAGAAGTTCTTGATCCTGAACAAAACCATACCTTCAATGACCACTACTTAGAAGTTGATTATGATCTATCAGATATTATGTTTGTTTGTACTGCTAACAGTATGAATATTCCTACAGCTTTGCTCGACCGTATGGAGATCATAACCTTGCCAGGTTATACAGAGGATGAGAAAGTTAATATCGCTGACAAGTATTTGGTAGATAAGCAAAAGAAAAATAATGGTATTACCGATAATGAATTGAGTATTTCAAAATCAACTATTAAAGACTTGATTAGATACTTTACTCGAGAAGCTGGAGTGCGATCTCTTGAAAGAGAAATTGCAAAAATTTGTAGAAAAGTTGTCAAGAAAAATGCTGACTTATCTAAACCTAAGAAAATATCGATCAAACCAGATAGCCTTGAAGATTATTGTGGAGTAAGGAAGTTTGAATTTGGACAAGCTGAAGATGATGATCAAATTGGTCAAGTAACTGGTCTTGCCTGGACACAAGTAGGAGGTGAACTACTGACAATTGAGGCCTCTAGCTTTGCTGGTAAAGGAAAAATTATCAAAACCGGTTCTCTCGGTGATGTTATGCAGGAATCAATTCAAGCCGCTTTATCAGTAGTAAGATCACGATCAGAATCTTTAGGTATAGATCCAAAATTTTATGAAGATCAAGATATACATATACATGTTCCTGAAGGAGCAACACCAAAAGATGGTCCGAGTGCGGGTGCCGCTATGGCAACAGCTTTAACGTCAGTATTATCAAAGATTCCAGTGAGAGCTGATGTAGCAATGACAGGTGAAATAACTCTAAGAGGTGAAGTGCTTAAAATTGGCGGTTTGAAAGAGAAATTATTGGCTGCCAGACGAGGTGGTATAAAAGTAGTTTTAATTCCCGAAGGTAATGTACGCGACCTTAAAGAGATACCAGATAACATCAAAGACGAGCTCGATATAAAACCCGTAAGATGGATTGATGAAGTCCTGGATATAGTTCTGACGAGACAGCCTATCCCTTGGGAAAAAGATGAGGAAACAGATAAAGTTCCAACTAAAAAACCTCGATCTAAGAAAAGCCCTGCAAAAGCTCATTAATTAAATTAAATTCAAGCTTGACAAGGCTTTAGCCTAGGGTTTTAATCTTATTGACCGTCTTACAAAGGTATAAGTCGGCATAACAAGATTCTAGGAGATTAATGTGAATAAAGCCCAATTAACAGACGCTGTAGCGGCAGCAACTGATACTTCCAAAGCAGAAGCCGGAAGAGCAGTAGAAGCAACTTTAAGTGCAATCGCAGGAAGCCTAGCTGGTGGAGACAGTGTTTCACTAGTTGGTTTCGGAACTTTTAACGTAAGACATAGAGCTGCAAGACAAGGTAGAAACCCTCAAACTGGAGCTACTATACAAATAGCTGCATCTAAGTCTGTAGGCTTCAAAGCAGGAAAAGCGCTAAAAGAAAGCCTTTAATCCTAATTAGTTTACGAAGAGCGCGCCAATAGGCGCGCTTTTTTTAGTTGGAAAAGAAATATGTCAGGTATACAAACCATAAGAGACGGACTGAGCGGAAATATTACGAGGGTAATTGTCATCGCAATTATCATTACCTTTATAGGTTCCGTGGGTTGGGCCGGTTTCTTTTCTCAGGGAAATGCTAACGTCATTGCGAAGGTAGGCTCTAAAGAAATCACAAATGCTAATTTGAGTTTTGAATTGAGTTCTCAGCAATACGCTTTAAGTCAACGTTTTCCAGATCAGACTATCGAAGATGAACTGCTTCTCAATCTTTCAACTGATGTACTTATCGGTAAATATGCTGTTCTTGATTTTTTAGAAAACAATGAATTAATTCTTACTGATAGTTTTGTCTATGATCAACTTTCTTCAGAAGATCAATTCCTTGAAAATGGTAAATTTAGTAAAAATAGATTTGACGCTTTCGCCAGAAGTAATGGCTTTATTCCTTCTGACTATTTACAAAGAGTAAGAGAAGATCTTGTAATCAATATATGGCGTCAATCTTTAGCAAACTCGAATTTTATTACAGATACTGAAGTAACAAAATCTGTTGAACTGGCTGAACAAGAGAGGGATATTTCATTTATTAAGTTTCCTGCTATCAAATTCAAAGAATCTATAAGTTTTGAAGAAGACGATTTAAAAACCTTTTATGAGTCTAATAAATCATCATATGTGAGCCCTGAAAAAGTAAAAGTGTCTTACGTTAGTTTTGATGCTGAAGAATTGAAGAAAGATATTAATATTTCTAAAGATGAAATAGCTATAGAGTTTAATGAATACATAGAGGGTTTTGATTCTACTGTTCGAAAATCAGTTTCTCATATTATGCTGAACATTGATGAGAACAGAGATTCAATGGAAGCTCAAAGACTTTTAACTGAAATCAGAAATAGATTAAGTGATGGTGAAAATTTCTCTGACCTAGTGTTAGAAATTTCAGAAGATGAGGGTACTAAAAGCACTAAAGGCAGCTTGGGAATAACTGATGGCACTCTATTACCGCCGGAATTTGAAAGTGCTTTAGCTGATATGAAAGAGGGCGAAGTATTTGGGCCTATCGATTTGTTGTCTAGTGTCCATCTCATTAAATTGGATGAATTAATTCAACCAGAACCAGAAACTCTTCAACAAAGATCAAACAGCATCAAAGCTGATCTATTGAATAGAAGAGCAGAAGACGCTTTTGTTAAATTATTGGATGAAATTTCTGAATTAGCTTTCGCCTCTGGATCAATTGTCGATATGTCTGATAACTTTTCTCAAGAAATAGTGAATACGGATTACTTTTCAAGAGACTCCATACCCGAGTCTCTTAAAGAAAACGCGATATCAAATTTCATTTTTGAGGAATCCATTGATAGCGATTTTCCTGAAGTAATAGAATTATCTCCATTATCGGCAGTCTTGATTCAAGTTGAAGATTTTGTTGAGGAAAATCAATTATCTTTTCAAGAGGTAAAGTTCCTTGTTGAGAGCGCATATTTAGCTGAAGAGTCAAAAAGGGCTTCAATATCTTTTATCTCAAACACTATAGATGAACTCAATAATAGCAAAAGCTTAGAAGAGTTTTCAGTTGAACAAAATATTTCAATAGAAACATATAAAAATCTAAAGAGAGATAGTTCTATTCTTCCGGTAAGGGCAGTTAATGAAGTCTTTTCATTACCTAGATCTGAAGAGGGTAGTGCCTATGGGTCTTCTCTAACACAAAACGGCGATTACTTATTGTATAGATTGGATTCAGTAAGAGAGGGAAAGGCTTCAATGGAAGAAGTAGCCTTGGAACAAGTTAATAGCTTCCTGAGTCAACAGAAAAGTTTATCTGAATTGTCAGAATTTCAAACGCAACTTCAAAAGGAAATAAAGGTAGAAAGATTTAATTAACTTTCAGCCTCCTCAATAGATCCCATAGCAGTAATATTGAATCCTCCATCAACATAAAGCACTTCTCCGCTGATGCCACTTGCCATATCTGAGCTCAAAAAGGTGGCAGTATCACCTACTTCTTTTGTAGTAATATTCCTACCTATTGGCGATCTAGAAGCATTATAGGAGAGCATTTTTCTAAAGTTTTTTACGCCTGATGCAGCTAAAGTCTTTATAGGACCTGCTGAAATGGCATTGACTCTATGACCATCTTTTCCCATGGAAACAGCTAGATACCTTACGCTAGCTTCTAAACTTGCTTTAGCTAGACCCATTACGTTGTAGTTTGGTAGGGTCATTTGTGACCCTAGGTAAGATAACGTGAGTAGTGAGCCATTTCTATCTTTCATCAGATCTCTTGCTTCTTTAGCCAAGGCAATAAAGCTGTAACTGCTTACATCATGGGCTATTTGAAATCCTTCTCTAGTAGTTACGTCTACAAAATCTCCATCTAGCTCTTCCCGCGGTGCGAAACCAACGGCATGAATTACAGAATCTAAATGAGACCATTTTGACCCTAAATCAACGAAAGTTTTCTTAATTTCTTCATCCGAAGAGACATCACAAGGCAGAAAGGTATCTATTCCCCATTCTTTTCCAAGCTTAGTAACATTATCTTTGAGACGCTCATTTTGATAAGTCAAAGCAATATTTGCCCCATTTTCAGACATAGATTGAGCAATTCCAGCTGCGATAGAGTGTTTATTGGCCACTCCAACAATTAGTATGTTTTTTCCTTTGAGTAAATCCATATAGACATTCTATTACTTTTGTGAAGAATTCTATAAATAAATTAAATTTTTAGGCAGGATCTAAAGAAGTAGAAAATGTTGCTAAAATATAACAAATGCTTTAATGTTGCGATAGAGGGACGATATTCCCTCATTTTTATAATATATTTGGGGTTAAATTTATGAAAAATTTCATATTATTTCATTCAAAATCAGGACTGTACTTAGCACTTGCTGCTTTACTAAGTTTTGGTTCAATTTTCTCAATTTCTGCAGATGAAGAAGACGATTCTGCTGATCTTGCTGAAGAAATTGTTGTAACAGGTTCTAGGATTAAACGTGCTAGTAACATCAGTTCTCCAACACCTATGGTGACATTGGGAGAGGTTCAAATTGAACAAACTGGTTCGGTTAACGTTTATGATATTTTGAATGAACTTCCACAAACAGGTGAAGGTTCTTCAAGAGGAAACACTAACTTTACAGTTGGATCCTCAGGCTTACAAACAGTTAATCTTAGAGGGTTAGGCGCAGGTAGAACGCTAACTTTAGTCAATGGAAGAAGATGGGTCGGTGGAGTGCCAAGAACAGGT
>CAJWDT010000028.1 GCA_913031395.1 uncultured Gammaproteobacteria bacterium | reverse complement strand
CATAAAGGCATAAAAACGATTCCTGAAAGAATGGACTTGCTCTGAAAGCCTTATAATACAAGGGTTTTTTAGATGCTCTTGTACCCTGCTAAGGGAGTATAGGGTAAACCCCTATCGAGGGTTCGAATCCCTCCCTCTCCGCCAGTTTCTATAAATATAAAAAGTAATACTCTTATCTTGTATTTCAGTTAAGATTTATTTTTGAAAGGAGTCTTTATGAAACTAAAAAACTTGTCTTTAATACTTGCAACAATTTTTCTAATCAGTTGCACCAACTCAAACGAAATAGAACTAAATAAAAAAATGGCTGGTGATTTTTTAGATTTAGCTTTATCAGAAAATCCAAAGTCAGCTCAACCTCTCACTCATGCTGAATTCACTTTTACTTTTATGGGTGAAACCGAGATATCGAATATCCCATTTGATAGAGATACTTATTTTGATGACTGGATACCGAATGTGGTTGGAGCGTTATTGCCAAACGGCATTACTCTAACTACAACAGATATGATTGCCGATGCAAATGGTGTGGCTGTAATTATGGAAGGAGATGCCGAAGGTATTAATGGTGAATACGACAATAAATATGTGTTTGTTTACAAATTTAAAGATGGAAAAATTCTTTCTATAAATGAATATAACAGCGATCTATTAGTTGCAACTAGACTATATAAAAATAAATTAGTCCCATTGGATTAATTAATCTACTTTTAGGAGAAATCATGAATATAACTACTTTCAATTCAAGTAAATTATTATTAGCCTTTTTAATCATATTCAGTATTTCATGCTCTTCTGACAAAGAGAGTGTATCCAGTGAGAAATCTTCTTGGAGCATGTCTGATGGGATTGAGTTCCCAAAAGATCGTCCTCTTGCTAGAGCAGAAGATGGAGTCATGCTATCCAATGGCACCTTAATAGTTGCAGATCAAAGATATGGTCTAGCAAAAATCAATAGCTCTGGACAGGTTGAACCTTTTGGTGACTTCGAGTCATTAGGATACAAGCATAATCCACCTAAAGTAGAGTCTGGCCCAAACGGAGTTCACCTCACTCCTGACGAGCAATACGTGATAACTGCTGATGTTTTTTCAGGAAAAATTTATAAGTCCTCAATAGAAAAAAATTCAACAGAGATAATTTATTCTCATGAATTTGGAGTTAATACAGCAATACAAGATTCAACTGGAGCAGTTTGGTTTACTCAGTCTACTAAAAATAAAAATGAAGAGAGACTTTTTGGAGCATTAGATAAAAGAATTTCTGATGGGGCCTTGTACCGCATTCCTCATAATGATGAAAGTTCTTCACAGATGCCCGAATTAGTCCTTGAAGGATTGAACTTTGCTAATGGTTTCTACATTGATGAAGATAAAAACAAGCTTTACCTGTCTGAGATGATGAGCAATAGAGTTTTAGCATTTGATGTAGATACATCTTCTGGATCTCTTTCAAATCAAACTACTTTGGCGATAATTCCTACTCCTGACAACATGGAACTAAATAATGATGGTCAACTCTGGGTAGCTTCTCCTTTATCCAATCAAATTTACGCAATTGATATAGAAAATGGAGATTCTTATGTAGTATTCGATGCGCAAACACCAATTGGTCAAAAGAATATGCAAGAAGGTATAAGACGTATAGAAATTGGAAATGGGTTTTCGGACTTACTTTCACCAGAACTAACTGGAGATATGCCTGGTTTACTAACTGGCATGATAATTGGAGAGGCAAATCAACCTTTTTATGTTGCGAACTTAGGCGCTGCTTTAATAGAGGTTTCACCTAAATAGAGGTCTTTATTACCGAGAACTTATTCCTTTAGCCAGCCAGCTTTGTCATTATTGATTTTTTATAACTATTTATATGAATATAGATAAGGAAAGAATTCAAGAAATTCTAGAAATTTTTTCTCCAGGCGCCGATTTGATGAACTTCAAGAGACTTGAAGGAGGGGTGTCATCAGACGTTTTTCAGATAGAAATAGAATTAGAAAAGACCCTCAAGAAGCTGGTTTTGCGTTCAGAAGGAGGTCCTCCTGCTGAAAATACAATTAAGACTGAGTTCGAGTTATTAAAAATACTTCACGAAACAGAAATACCCTGTGCCGAGCCTTTATTTTTAGATACTAGCCGTAAGATTCTTGATAAGGAATTTATGCTGATGTCACATCTCGAAGGGAGTATTGATATACCGGATAGAAAAAATTTATCTTCCATAAAAGAAATTGCAAGAAACTTAAGAAGCATTCATGAAACTAATACTAGTTTTTTACCAAATCTCCCTCTAAGAATAGATCCGTTAGAAGAATTATTTGATTATCTGCCTCATGGTAAAAATGGAGATAAATTAAAGAAATTTTTATCGACTAAGAATAATACTGAATACAAGGGAACCAGAGTATTTTTGCATGGAGATTATTGGCCAGGGAATATACTTTGGAAGCAAAAAAAAATAACAGGAATAGTTGATTGGGAATACGCAGCAATAGGCGATCCATTTTCTGATTTGGCAGTTACTTCTCTAGAATTGAGATACGAATATGGAGTAAAAGGCATGGAGGAATTACTAGAAATATACTCTAGCTTCTTGCCAATTGACAGGTTGCGTTACTCTTTATGGCTTATTTTTGTTGCTTCCTCCACACTATATTTTATTCATGAATGGAAACTTACAAAAGATAGAGAGTCCTCAATGAAAAAAGAGGCCATGGCCACAATTGAAGAAGAATCTTATTTTCTTCTAAATTCATAAAGATTAATTGCAAATATTCTGAGTGTCATTAGTATTAAATTATGACAAATTCAGCTATTTTTGGAAAAAAAGGTTCTATAGCTAAGATAGACACAGACTCTTTAGAAGCTTTATGGGTTTCAAATCTTTCGAAAAACTATAAACCAACCAATATATCTAATTATAAGAATTATATACTTGTTCAGTCTTCATCTGCTTGGGGTTCTCATAATATAGATTGCTTTGATACAGAAGGTAATACTCTTTGGTCAAATAGCATAGAGAGTGGAATCTCTCCTTTAAATGATGATGATTATTTCTATTATTATGGTTTTACAGACAAAAAAATTTATAAAGTATCATGGAAAACAGGAGATATTATCTTTTCAGTTAAACCAGAAGGCTGGTTTAAAACTTATAAACTACTTCTTGCTAACAATAAACTTTTAGCAATTTCTAAGAAAGATGTTCTCTTAATCGACAAAGATAATGGAGAGATAGATTCAAGCGAGGCGCTCAATCAATTCCTTAATCCAAAAAAAATAACCTCAACACTTGGAGATGGAGAAATGTTTATTTCTTCTATTTCATCTGAATCAGGGGGAGCTGAAGGGAGCGTTGGTTTTATAGGTGGAGATGGGGGAGGTTCTGGTGGTGAATAAAATTTAATTCAATATCCTACAAAACCATGGACTCGTTAAGAAATTTGATGTTATTCTTATTGTAATTTCAGGGGTAATTAAATGAAGAAAGCTTTAGTTATATTGGCCTTACCGTTATTTTGCTTGTCGGTTTTTGGGGCTCCAATATGCTCCATAAATCAGGAGATGAATAAAGATACTGCCAGTCAGTTAAGTCAGTTTAGAAAACAAACAACCGATACTTGTCTGGCATGCGAGGGGGATACTTGTAAGTTAAAGGCTTGGCCCAAAGAACAAAAAGGTGATGAAGCAGTATGCAGGTTATTATTTTGCACACCGAGTTATGTTTCAAAATTTTTTGAAAAGCCTGATGATGTAAAAGCTGGTAAAACAAGAATAAAATTCACTTATTCAATCAACTCAAAAGGGAAAATTAAGGGTATTAATGTTATCTCTGCAAAAGGAGCAATGAATAAAAGGGAGTCTTATAAGTACCTTCAAAGTTTTACTTCAAAAACGCAATTTGATCCTCTTTTAGTAAATGGCACCATTTCAAAAATTGAGGATATTCAAGGAGAACATATAGCCTTTACTGGTAAGTATGCTGATATGGAAAAAACCATGCCAGCTGGCCGCGGGATTTATAGGGAATAATCCAATATCTAGCTATGCTTAACCTGTCGAAAATTATTGATAAGGTAGGGATTGACTCATCTGATGCAGATTATCACGAACCTCTTGATATTCTAATTAGATCAATTAATGAAGAAGCAGATCTAACTTTATTAGGTACGGTTGCTGCGGAATACCAAATCAAAGAACACTTAAGGAACCGATCTTTGATATCTCAAGCCTTTGATAATGTAAATACTGAGAAAGTTTCCCAACCTTTAATTGTGATTGGATTGCCCAGATCTGGAACTACCTTTTTATTTAATTTACTTAGCAAAGATCTTGATAATAGAAGTCCACTATTTTGGGAGATGATGAAACCCCTGCCGTTGGTATATCCAAAATCATTCTCTGAAAAATCTAGGATATTTCGATCCAATTCTATTTTATACATCAAAGAAAAATTTATTCCACAATTTGATAATATTCATGCAATTAGATCAGACAGTCCGGAAGAATGTTTGCTAATAAAAGTCTTTGCCTTGCAGAGTATCTTTTATTTTTACATGGCAAATACACCTTCATATCTTGAATATCTTTCTAATGCAGATACTGGCATGAGTTATGACTGGCACTATAAGTTTCTTAAAATT
Organism: uncultured Gammaproteobacteria bacterium; assembly: GCA_913031395.1. Taxonomy (GTDB): domain Bacteria; phylum Pseudomonadota; class Gammaproteobacteria; order Magnimaribacterales; family Magnimaribacteraceae; genus Magnimaribacter. Next base: position 6,379 of record CAJWDT010000028.1, on the reverse strand, counting down.
CTTGAAAAAACACACAAACCTAAACGATGGTTGCTTAAAGACCCATCTCATTTGGGCAACCTAGAGGAAATATTAAATCGCTATCCTGATGCTTGCTTTATCCACATAAAAAGAGATCCATCAGAAACTCTACCATCAATTTGTAGTCTCACTTCTCAGGTAAGAAGAGGATTTTCTAATCATCTAGATTTAGAAGATCTTGGAAGAAGAACTTTGGATTTTTGGGCAAAATCCAATGACAAAAACGATTCACAGATATCAAAGATACCCAATGAAAAGTATCTTCAAGTTTATTACGATGATTTGTTAGAAGATCCAATAAACTTAATAAAAGATATCTATAGTAAATTTTCATTATCATTAAATGATCTAACTCTGAGTCAGATGAGAGACTATATTGAGACTGGAACGAAAGAAGCTAAAATGAAACACAAATATTCATTAGAAGATTATGGACTTGATAAGAAAGAAGTACATAATAAGTTGAATTTCCGTTAAATAAATTCCGTTAAACAAATATTAATATATGAAAATTCTCGTTATGGGTCTTCCAGGAAGTGGTAAAACTTATTTATCAGAAAGATTGCAGCCTTTACTGGAGTCTGCTTGGTATAACGCCGATAAAGTCAGATCTATGGCTGGAGACTGGGATTTCAGTGAAGAAGGTCGTATGAGGCAAAGCTTAAGGATGAAATCCGTTGCTGATTTTGAATCAGCTCACAATCGTATTGTAATTTGTGATTTTGTTTGTCCTACAAAAGGAACTCGAGATATTTTTGATGCTGACATAACTATTTGGCTAGATACAATTGAAAAAGGAAGGTTTGAAGATACAAATGCTCTTTTTGAACCTCCTGAAAAAGTAGATTTTCATATAAAAGAATGGAACGACCATAATCACGAAGATATTGCAAAGAGGATAAAAGAAAATGTTTGATTGGAAGAAACCCACAGTTCAGATGCTTGGAAGATGGCAGCCTTGGCACGACGGGCATCAGGCTTTGTTTAAAAGAGCTTTTAATAAAACAGGGCAAGTGATAATTCAAGTTAGGGATGTTCATGGCGCATCAGGTGGTGATGGTCAGGATGATAATCCATTTGATTGGGATGAAGTATGTGAAAATATTGCTGAAGGGCTCTCCAGAGATGAGTTCGAGAGAGGAGTGCATTACGAAATTATGATGGTCCCCAATATAGTCAATATTACCTATGGCAGAGGCGTGGGATATGTTTTTGAAGAAGAGACATTTGATGAATCTGTTACTGAAATTAGCGCTACCAAGATAAGAAAAAAAATGAGAGAAGAAGGCGATTTAGACTAGATAATGAAAATTTGTGTAAGTGAATTTACATATAAAGCTTTTAAAGATCTTTTAAAAGAAAGCTTTATAAATGATGAATTTATTCTTATTGATTCCGAAGCCAACATTGTTGCCGGTGAAGGCAAACCGGATATTGCTTTGGTTTCTTATGAACTCATGTTTAAAGCACTAAAATCTGAAGAATTTTTTAATAAATATTTAGATTTAATCGACGGGTGCTCTTTTTTACAAGGTTCTTGGGCGGGCATAGAAACTGATCAAGCTCAATCCCTAATTAATCATTCAAAGACTTTCTCGCATGGAGGAGGTATTCATGCAATTCCAATAGCAACTTATGTATTTGCCCAGATTCTAAGGTCAATAAAATCGATCGACGCTCACATAGAAATGCAAAAGCAAAAAGAGTGGAAGCAAATGATGTCAGTTGGAGAATTAACTGACATGTCTATTGGCATTACTGGATTCGGTGGAATTGGTCAGGAAGTTGCACGTATGGCCAAAGCTTTTCGAATGAAGGTATACGCTACCAAGAGAACGCCAGTATCAACTGATAATCTTGATAGGCTTTTTAAACCTAGTGAGCTTAATGAGATGCTGCCTAAATGTGATTTTGTTGTAAATTGCCTTCCATCAACTTCTGATACGCAAAAGGTCTTTTCTGAAAATCAATTCAAAGCCATGAAAACATCAGCAATGTTTATTAATGTTGGTAGGGGAGAGTCTGTAGATGAGGAAAGTCTAGCAAAAGCTCTTGAAGATAAAGAAATTTTATCTGCTGCTTTAGACACAACCAGCCCAGAGCCTTTAAATGAAGCTTCACCTTTATGGACATTGGAAAATTGTTATATCACACCTCATGATTCTGCATGGGGGCCAAGGGCACCATTAAGGGCAATAGAGTTATTTGTAGAGAACTACAAACGATTTCAGAAAGGTGAAAAACTAATCAATCAGGTATAAAAAAAGGCCGCTAAAGCGGCCTTTTTTTTATCTCATTAGCTCGTAAAGCCAACAACTGCTTTCACTTCAAGGAATTCTTCAAATCCAAATAAGCCCCATTCTCGACCATTACCAGATTGCTTATATCCTCCAAAAGGTGTTGTGAAATCAGCACCAGCTCCATTAATTGCTATGCTTCCAGCCCTGATTCTATTTGCAACTTTCTTTGCATGCTCTACATCACCTGAAGATACATATCCATAGAGGCCGTACTCAGTATCATTAGCTATTTCAACAGCTTCTTCTTCATCTTTGTAAGGAAGAATTGAAAGTACAGGGCCAAAGATTTCTTCTCTTGCGATAGTCATGTCATTGTTCACATTAGCAAATACAGTAGGTCTTACAAAATAACCTGCATTTAAACCTTCTGGCTTCCCTGGACCACCAGCAACTAATTCTGCACCTTCTTCAATTCCTTTTTCTATAAGTCCTTGAATTTTATCGAATTGAACTTCGCTAACGACTGGACCCATTCCAGTATCTTCAGCAAATGGATCACCAACTTTAGTTGATTCAGCAGCTTTTTTTGCAATTTCTTTTGCTTCATCATGTCTTGATTCTGGAACCAACATTCTAGTTGGAGCATTACATGATTGACCACTATTGTTAAAGCAATGTTTCGCGCCGCCTGTAATAGCCGATTCAAAGTCTGCATCATCTAGAATGATATTTGCTGACTTACCACCTAGTTCTTGAGCAACTCTTTTAACTGTATCAGCTGCACCTTTCGCAACAGCTATTCCAGCTCTAGTTGAACCAGTAAAAGACATCATATCGATCTTAGGATGAGAAGACATTGCCTCTCCAACAGTTAGACCGTCACCATTAACAAGATTGAATACTCCAGCAGGAACACCGGCTTCATGAAGTATTTCGGCAAATATCATTGCATTTAAAGGTGCCATTTCCGTGGGTTTCAGGACCATAGTACAACCAGCAGCGAGTGCAGGTGCTACCTTGCAAGAGATTTGATTGATAGGCCAATTCCAAGGAGTTATCATTCCAACGACACCAATAGGTTCTCTCCTGAGAACTGTTTTTCCTCTTGTTTCTTCCCACTCAAACCCCTGAAGTATTTCGATTGCCTGAGCAAAGTGACCTAATCCAGTTGCTGCTTGAGCAGCTTTTGAAAGTGAAAGTGGAGCACCCATCTCTGTGGAAATTGTTTCCGCTAATTCATCATATCTGGTTTGATAAACTTCAACTATCTTTCCAAGAATAGCTAATCTTTCTTCAACTGATGTTTGGCTGAAAGTTTCAAAAGCTTTTGAAGCAGCATTTACAGCATTATCGACATCCGTTGCACTCCCCATGGCTATTTGGCCAATAACTTCTTCGTTTGCAGGGTTTAAAACTTCAAACATGTTTTTCCCTTCTGCAGGATCAACCCATTCACCGTTTATATAAAATTGTTCATATGTTTTCATCTTTACTCTCCGTATATTTGACACATAAGTATATATTAGGATCTTACAAAGTTAAGAGAAATTTAGCGAAGTTTATTGCTTTAGCAAATTAGCTTTTAGTTGGCTTTGTATCCTCTCTGCCCAAAGAGAAATATATTTTCTAGTTTCCCTTGGATCTATAATTTCATGGACAGAAAATGCTTCTGCTCTCGGAAAAGGATTTTGATTTTTAGCCATTTTTTCTTCAAGTTCTTTTCTTTTAGCCTCTGGATTTTTTGCTTCTGCAATTTCTTTTTTGAATGCTACCGCAACACCTCCTTCTAACGGAAGGGGTCCTGATTCTGCAGACGGCCATGCAAGAACATAACCATCTGGGCCATAATGTGCTGCCGCTGCTACTCCAAAAGATTTTCTTATCATCAATGAAGTCCAAGGTACTTTTGATTCTGTAGTTGCTAAGACTGCCTCTGTCCCATGTAAAATAGTTCCAGCTTTTTCTGCGTCGGGGCCAATTAAAAATCCAGGTTCATCAATTAGACTGACAATAGGTATGTTGAATGTATCGCATAATCTGATGAATCTTGTAGTTTTTTGAGCACCTTCAGCAGACATAGAGCCTGCATAAAAGTTTGAATCATTTGCAAAGATCGCAACTGAGTAGCCATTGATTCGGGCAAAACCGGTAATAATTCCTCGACCGAAGAACTTAGTCATTTCAAAGAAACTTCCTTTATCAAAAACCTGATTAACTATATCTCTCATTTCGTAAGATTTTTTTCTATCTTTTGGAATGATTGATATTAATGATTCTTCTTGCCTGTCTATAGGGTCATCGCATTCAACTCTTTCAGATAATTCGTACCTATTTTGAGGAAAAAAAGAAAGAAAAGTCTTAATTTGGTTAAACGCATCTTCTTCTGAAGACGCTACATTATCAGTAACCCCATTTAATTTATGGACTTCTGAACCACCCAGTTCTTCTTTTGACATTTTTTTCCCAAATGCTCTTTCAACAACAGCTGGACCTGCTACAAGTATTTGCGCAGTTTCTTTGGTCATAACTCTAAAGTGTGCAGCTACAAATCTAGCTGCAGGCATTCCAGCTACTGGACCTAGTGCCGCTGAGACTACTGGAATTTCCCTTAAGGTATCTGCAACAGATTTAAATCTAGATTTTGAAAACACAGGATCTCCGCCATAACCACCAGATTTCTTCCCTGGTCCGGCTACTGATCCACCGCCACCTTCATGCAATCTAATTAAAGGTACTTTGTACTTCAATGCTAGATCTTCGGTATAAACACTTTTTCGTAAGCCTGCAGGGTTAGGAGATCCTCCTTTAACAGTAAAATCTTCTCCACCAACGACAACTTGTTTTTGATTAATTTTGCCAAATCCTAAAATAAAGTTAGCAGGTGTTAGAGATTCTAGCTTTCCTTCTTTATCAACCTCAGATCCACCTGCAATTTCGCCTTGTTCTTGAAAAGATTCATTATCAAGCAGAAGATCAATTCTTTCACGAAGCGTAAGTCTTCCTTTAGCATGTTGAAGTTTTATAGCTTCCTTACCTCCCTGGGCCTTCGATAGCTTTCTTCTTTTTCTTATTTCAACTGTTTCTTTTTTCCAATTCATAGTTATGGTGCCCCGTACAGGATTTGAACCTATGGCCTCTGGATTAGGAATCCAGCGCTCTATCCGACTGAGCTAACGGGGCTTTTTTTATTATTTTAACAACTAAACCTTGATTTTAACTTTTCTTTAGTTATTATTTAAAAAGCACCGATTTGAACCAGATTGCGGGTGCTTTATAAATACTGCTAAATAGGATTCTTCTAATGCGGACCTGTTTAGCGAAAGCTGGCAGGTTTTTTTTTAGGAGAAATAAAATGAGTTACGAAGGTAAAAATTTAGAAACTATAGCGCTTCATGCCGGATGGAGGGCTGATGAGACCACTGGATCAGTCGCGGTTCCAATTCATCAAACAACCAGTTATTTATTTGAGAGCACAGAGAAGGCCGCAAGCCTCTTTTCGCTGTCTGAACTAGGTAATATATATACAAGGATAATGAATCCTACGACTGCTGTTCTTGAAGAAAGAATGGCTGCTATTGATGGAGGTGCTGCTGGATTGGGCGTAGCTTCTGGACAGACTGCTTCAGCATACTCAATCCAGAATTTAGCAAAAGCTGGAGACAATATCGTATCTTCTTCACATTTATATGGAGGTACATATAATCAATTCAAAAATAATTTATCTGAAATGGGGATAGAAGTTAGGTTCGTTGATCCCACCAATCCTGAAAACTTTAGAGAAGCAACAGATGATAAAACTCGAGCTTATTTTGGAGAAACTCTTCCTAATCCTAGATTGCAGGTTTTTCCCATTAAAGAAGTTTCGGACATTGGACGGTCATTAGGCATTCCTCTGATTGTAGATAATACAGCTGCTCCAATATTCTGCAGGCCTTTTGATCATGGCGCCTCCGTGATAACTTATTCAACGACTAAATACATAGGTGGTCATGGAACTTCTATTGGTGGTTTGATAATTGATGGCGGAAATTTCGATTGGGAGGCTGCTGGTCCAGAAAGACAACCAAGTCTTAATACACCTGATGCCTGTTATAACGGAGTAGTATGGACAGAAGCTA
>CAJWDT010000027.1 GCA_913031395.1 uncultured Gammaproteobacteria bacterium | reverse complement strand
AGCCTTTGGGGGAAGTAGCTCATCTACGCCATCGGGTAAACTCCAGCGTATTTTTGAAGCCATTTAATTATTCTTAGCGTTAGAGTCGTCTAAATATTTAAAGAAATCGCTATCAGGGTTAATCAAAAGAATATCTGATTTGCTTCCAAAAGTTGACTGATAGGCCTTCAAACTCCTGGTGAAATCATAAAATTCAGGATCTTTAGAATAAGCATTCGCATAAGTTGCTGTTGCTATTGCATCACCATTTCCTTTTGTTTCCTCAGCTTGCCTATATGCATCTGCAAGGATAATTGTTTTATCCTTATCAGCGGTTGCCCGTATTTTCTCCGCAACCTCATTACCTTGAGCTCTTAACTCTTTTGCAAGTCTTTGCCTTTCAGTTCTCATACGATTATAGACTGATTCACTTACCTCAGGAGGGAGGTCAATCTTCTTAACCCTAAGATCGATTACCTCTACGCCAAGTTCCTCAAGAGAAATAGTATTAAGTTGGAGTGTTAATTTATCCATGAGTTCATCTCTCTCACCGGAGACAACTTCATTTACTGTTCGACTACCAAATTCATTCCTAAGACCGGCATCCACCCTCTGTATTAATAGTCTTCTTAGTCTTTCTTCATCACCACCAGTGGTTGTAAAATATTTTGATACGTCGCTAACTCTCCATTTAACAAAGGAATCTACAGTTAATGCTTTCTTTTCCGAAGTTAAATAACTTTGGGGTGCAGCGTCTAGAGTAAGAATTCTTGCGTCAAACTTTCTGACAGTGTTGACTATAGGAAGTTTAAAATGCAAACCTGGTACTACATCAGCTTCAACGATCTCACCAAACCTCAGTTTGACAGCTCTTTCGGTTTCCTTAACAACAAATATAGATTGGCTTGCCACAACAACAGCCAATACAAGAATTGGTAATAGTAATAATCTCAATGTTTTCATTATCTTCTTTCCTCTTGTCTATTTCTTCTTCTTATCTCTTCAATTACTTGATTAGTTAAATCTCTTATAGAAGAGGAGTTATTAGAACCTGAAGGTATATTTAAACTTTCCACTCCTCTTGCAGACTCAGCTATTTTATCTAGCGGTAGATATAAAATGTTATTTCCACCCTCAACATCTATCATGACTTTTGTGCTATTTGACATGACGGCTTGTATCGAATCTAAGTACAGACGATTACGGGTTACGTCAGGAGCCTTTTGATATTCTTTTAGTAACAGATTGAAACGCGTAGCATCACCTTGCGCCTCTGCCACTACTTGTTCTTTATAAGCCTCGGCGTCCTGAAGCATTCTTTGTGCTTCTCCTCTTGCCTCTGGAACAAGCCCGTTAGCATAAGTTTCTGCTTCATTTCTTGCTCTAACTTCATCCTCTCTCGCTTTGATAACATCATCAAACGCTTCTTGCACTTGATTAGGAGGGGAAGAATCTTCAATATTTACAATTACAACCTCAAGTCCGGTATTGTACTTATTTAGATAGCGTTGGAGTCTTGTCTTCACTTCTTGAGCGATTAATTCACGTCCTGTTGTAAGCGCATCATCCATTATTGACCCACCAACAACATGCCTTAAAGCACTCTCAGTGGCTTGGACTAGACTAGCATCAGCATCTCTAATATCTAGAACATACTTCTGAGGATCAGCTATCTGATATTGAACAGAAACAGTAACAGCAACAATATTTTCATCTTTAGTGAGCATTAATGCATCATGTCTATGAGGTCTTACCCTGACAACATCAACTATTTCCCAAGCATCAATTATTGGAGGGTTCCACCTTAGACCAGGCCCTTTAATCTCTTCAAATTTACCGAGTCTCAAAACAACAGATCTTTCTGCCTGTTCAACCTGATAAATACCTGCACCAACCCAGAGTAAAACTAAAACTCCTAATATGAGAGGTAAATTACGCATGCTAAATCCACCACCTGAAGAGGAGCCACCTGAGGATCCACCACCAAATATTGAATCAACTTTTTCTCTAACCTTTTTAATTACTTCATCAATCTCTGGAGGAGTATCATTTCTTCCCCAAGGATCTTTATTATCATTTCCATTCCAAGACATTTATATTGCTTCCTGTATTTGTTTTTTACTGATTAAGGCAAAGCCTTCTATATCTAATAACTTTATGAGGTCATTTTGATAACTTTCAAGGTGTAATTCTATCAGACCTTCATCAGATATTCTTTCCTCTATGACTCCACCCATGGAATAAAGTTCTGCTCGCAACCAACCTAACTGAGGACTAAGGCATACCCAGGCAGTAGTCATCTCTCCTTTAAGATTTAAATTCACCGCATCAAACAAATTGCCCATACCGTCATGAGATGTAGAAGAAACCCATACCTGATTTTGACTATTGTGAGGTACTTCCTCTAAATCAGAATAATCCAATTTGTCGCATTTATTATTTACTCTAATTAAAGGCTTATCAGACAAGCCTAGCTCGTTTAAAATTTTATTGACCTCAGTAACTTTAAATCTGTGGTCTTTATCGGATATATCTACAACATGTAATAAAAGATCGGCTGAACTTAGATCATCTAAAGTCGCTTTAAATGACTCAACAAGCTGAGTAGGTAAATTTGATATAAACCCGACAGTATCTGAAAAAAGTATATTTCTTAACTGGGGTATATTATTTCTTCTAGTAACAGAATCGAGAGTTGCAAAGGGTTTGTCAGCTGCATAAAGGTTATTCTGAGTAAGATGGTTAAAAAGAGTTGTTTTTCCTGCATTGGTATAACCTACGAGACCAACCACCATATCCTTACCTTTTTTTCTTGCATAGCGATTCACTTCCTTTTGATTATGAGCTTTGTTTAATTTTTTCTTTAAATTCTTAATTCTATGCCCAATAAGACGTCTGTCTGTTTCAAGTTGAGTTTCTCCGGGACCTCTTAACCCTATTCCGCCTTTTTGTCTTTCTAAATGACTCCAACCCCTTACAAGTCTAGTGGATAAATGTGTTAACTGAGCTAATTCCACTTGGAGTTTACCAACATGACTACTCGCTCTAGTAGCAAATATATCCAATATAAGAGAAGTCCTATCTAGCACTCTTGCACAAAGATATTTTTCTAAGTTTCTTTCTTGGGATGGAGACAGATCATTATTGAAAATGACGAGATTGGCTTTATTAGAATCCACATATTGTTTAATTTCTTCTAACTTACCTTGCTTAACAAAAAAATTAGAAGATGGCCTATCTATTTTTCCAGATACCTCGGCACAAACCTTAGTGCCTGAGGACAAACAAAGTTCTTTGAATTCCTCAATAGCTTCTAATTGAAGATCCTTACTTAAAGAAAATCTATCCATATGGATAATTACAGACTTCGGCTTAGACTCTTCAACAATCATATATTTTCTAAAATAAGCTTGTTCACAGAGGAGGTAAGACTAGAATTTTTTTCTAGAATAATTAATTTTTCCCAACTATTGATCCAGGTCATCTGTCTTTTAGCTAATTGTCTAGTTGAATTAATAGCTTTTTCAATCATAACGTCAAGACTACTATCGCCTTCCAAAAATTCGCAAACCTGTCTATAGCCTACACTCTTCATAGATTGAGAATTTTTATCTACTTTTGGCATATTAAGTAATTTTTCAACTTCGTCTATTAAGCCTATTTCTATCATTTCTTTAAACCTTTTGGCTATAGACTCTCTATGTAATTCTTTATCCTTAGGTTTGATTGCAAGTTGAATAACCTTTGAGTTCTTCACTAGCTTGCTTGTTTCTTTTCTTTGCTCTGCTTGCCATTTAGAAAATTCTTTTCCAGTTGATTTATAAACCTCTATTGCTCTTTTAATCCTTTGTGAATCATTTTTATGTATTTTTAATGATGCTGCTAAGTCTATCCTTTTTAAATAATTATGCATTTCTTCTGAACCAATTTGTTTAAATTCTTCCTCAACATCAGCTCTAATATCTGCGTCAACCTGCGGAAGTTTAGAAATACCATTGATCAGATGATCAAAATACATCATTGTACCTCCGACAAGAAAAGGTAATTTATCAGAGTGAAATGCATCTTTAATAGAGCATTTGCAGTCATTTTGAAATTTTGCTGTTGAATACCCGTCGGAAGGTTCAATAATATTAATTAAATCATGAGGGAACTTATTTAAAGTATCAGAAGAGGGTTTCCCACTTCCTATGTTCATATGTTTATAAATCTGAACCGAGTCAACACTGATGATTTGAATCGGAATTTGTTGGGATAGCTCAATAGCTAGATCAGTTTTTCCTACCCCTGTAGGTCCCATTATCGAAACTATTAGTCTTTTATCCACGCTGCATATAATAATTGATTAAGAGATAAAAAAACCGGCTAAAAAGCCGGTTTTTTGTTTTTAATCTCTTATCAAGTCAGGTCGTAACCCCGCTCTTCATGTTCTGCTATATCGAGACCTTCATACTCCTCTTCTTCCGAAACTCTCAAAGGAGTAAAAGAACTTATTAATTTTAAAATTAACCAAGATGCCACTGCAGTCCACCCACCAATTACTGCAATACCCTTCAATTGAATAATAAATTGTTCCATTGGAATCCAAGTTTCTCCAGCACTTGATCCAAGAAATCCTCCTTGAACTCCTAGAAAACTTACCATGATTATTCCTATAATCCCTCCAACACCATGAACTGGGAACACATCTAAAGAATCATCTATACCGATAACACCTTTTACTATTTGAGTGGCATAGAAACATATTGTTCCAGCCATAATTCCTATCAATAATGCACCTTCGGGACCAACACTACCCGCAGCAGGTGTAATTGTTGCTAAGCCGGCTACCATTCCGGTTGCTATGCCTACAATAGTTGGCTTGCCGCCCTTGATCCATTCAATTGCCATCCATGTTAAAGCTCCAGTTGCCGCACTTATATGAGTTACTAACATTGCCATTCCTGCTAATCCATCTGCGGCCCATGAACTTCCAGCATTGAAACCAAACCAGCCTACCCACAACATCGCTGCACCAGTTACTACCATTGTTCTGTTATGTGGAGGCATAGCCGAGGAAGGAAAACCTTTTCGAGGTCCCAACATGATAGCTATAACCAATGCACCCACTCCACAAGTTAAATGAACAACTAAACCACCAGCAAAGTCTTTAACGTCTGCAAGATAACCTCCACCCCATATCATATGACAAGCAGGGATATATACAGCTGTAAACCAAAGTAGTGAAAAGAGACACATAGCCCCGAATTTCATTCTTTCAGCAAATGCTCCAACAACTAGTGCTGGGGTAATAATTGCAAAGGTCATCTGGAAAATAACAAATAACGAATGAGGCATAGTCGTTCCCGGTGCTAATGTATCCCTACCTATGCCACTTAGGAAAAAAGCACTTGTTCCACCAATAAATCCATTTCCTTCTGTGAATGCGAGACTATATCCGTAGACGACCCAAGCAACAGAGACTATGCAGGCAATGGCAAAACATTGCATTAAAACTGAAATTGCATTTTTACTTCTTACTAGACCGGCATAAAAAAGGGACAAACCTGGTAAGGTCATGAATAAGACCAAAGCAGTAGATGTAAGTATCCAAGCTGTATCACCTGAATTAAGCTCTTCTGCTGAGATTCCAACAGAAAATAGTAAAGTGGAAAGAAGTAAAAGTTTTTTGATCATGTGCTCACCTAAAATTTATAGAGCATCTTCGTTAAGTTCTCCAGTTCTTATCCTTACAACTTGGTCTAATGAAGATACAAATATTTTTCCATCTCCTATTTTTCCTGTATTTGAAACTTGTGATATTGCATCAATGACTGCATCTGCATTTTCATCGCTTACTGCAACTTCAATTTTAGTTTTCGGAAGAAAGTCAACGACATACTCTGAACCTCTATACAATTCTGTATGCCCTTTTTGTCTGCCAAATCCTTTAACATCTGTAATAGTTAGACCTGTCACCCCGACTTCTGATAAAGCTTCTCTTACTTCATCAAGTTTGTAAGGTTTTATAACTGCTGTTATTAATTTCATTAAAAACTCCTATAATTATGGTCTATTCACTATAAATCTAATTTCTTTTCATTAAAATAGAAAACACTCGAAACTATATATGCAATTTCTATGCCATGTCGTTTGAATTCGTGCATTCGAGTGTTTTTAGGGGTTTAAGTTTTTATTTCTAGAATATGAGGAAGTAATTTGGTGCAGTTTTTTTTATAATGCACCAAAAAATTACTTAACCTCATTTGATACACTTATAGAAAGATCTAGACCTGTTTGATTGATACCTTAGAGTCTTCAATATAATTAAAAATATCTTCAGTTTTATAAAGAATCTTTCCTTCGAGTTTGTAATAACAAGGTCCTTTTTTCTCTCTTCTCCAGGCTTCAAGAGTCCTTTCACTGCACATAAGTATTTCTGCTGCTTCTATTGGTTTAATTAATTTCATTGGTATGAGGGGTGTTGAGCTAATATCCTTGTTAAACATTTAATTCCTTTTAATCTCAAAAATGGACGGCCATCTCTTTGACCGTCCAATTCTTTTACGTAACTTAATTTATCAAGTATTATTTGAAGTCCGGATAGGCTTCGACTCCTATCTCTGCTTTATCTAATCCTAGTTCTTCATCTTCTTCTGAAGCCCTAATTCCAACAATTGAATCAATGACTTTCAAAACTACAAAACTAGTTATGAAAACCCATGAAAAAATTATCAATGCACCTAGAAATTGAGTTCCAAAAGCACCCGCTCCGGATAATGGAGTAGCCATTATTCCCCATATTCCAACGGTTCCATGAGCTGAGATGGCCCCTACTGGATCATCAATTTTAAGCTTTGTATCTAAGATGATTACTGAGAAGTAAACAATTATTCCACCAATCATTCCTATTAAAGTTGCTAACCCTCCAGTGGGTGTATCGGGAGCTGCCGTTATAGCTACTAGACCAGCAATAGCACCATTTATTGCCATTGTCACATCAGCCTTTCCACTGAATATTTTACTTGCGAATAAGGCACCAATTACTCCGCCAGCAGCGGCCATATTTGTATTCAAAAATATTTGTCCTACAGCAATGGCATCAGAAGCAGTATTTATAGCTAATTGAGAACCGCCATTGAAACCGAACCATCCTAACCATAGAACTAAAGCCCCAAGTGCTGCTAAAGGTATATTGGAACCCGGTATAGCATAAACTGATCCACTGTCACTATACTTACCTTTTCTGGCTCCTAAGATGAGTACAGCTGCCAAAGCTGCTGCTGCTCCACATAAATGAACAACACCTGAGCCTGCAAAGTCTGTATAACCAAGAGCATCGAGACCTCCACCACCCCATTTCCAGTAACCTTGAACGGGATATATGAAACCAGTCAAAATTATTGCAAAAGCAAAAAATGGTAATAATTTCATCCTTTCAGCAACTGCACCTGAAACAATAGACATGGCTGTAGCAACGAATACGACCTGGAAGAAAAAGTCAGATCCTTCCGAATATGATCCATAAGACATATCTTGATCATCCATACCGAGACCTAGATAAGACAGGCTGAAACCTGGTATCCAAGAAGAAACAGCTGAATCTCCCGGGTACATGATAAAAAACCCACAAATTAAATACATTACACATGCTATTGAGAATAAACCTAAATTCTTAGTTACAATCTCTGCAGCATTCTTTGACCTTACCAATCCAGCCTCTAACATTGTAAAACCAGCAGCCATCCACATGACCAAAGCTCCACTCATTAATAGGTAGAAGGTGTTAAGCGCAAATTCTATTTCCGTCATTATTATCTCCTTATTTTTTTATAACGCATCTTCATTAAGATCTCCGGTTCGTATTCGAACCAATTGATTGAGATCAATAACAAAAATCTTTCCGTCACCAATTTTGTTTGTATTAGCAGAAGTTGTTATTGCCTCTACCACCTCGTCAGCTTTGTCGTCAGCAACAGCTATCTCGATCTTTGTTTTTGGTAAAAGATCAACTTCATATTCTGAACCTCTATATAGCTCTGTATGCCCTTTTTGTCTTCCATAGCCTTTAACATCTAGGACGGTTAATCCAGTAACACCTACTCCTAAGAGAGCCGCCCTGACATCATCAAGCTTGAATGGCTTGATAATTGCGGTAATTAATTTCATCTTCTTCTCCTTTATTAATTAGAAAATACAAAATTACATATGCAATTTTTATGCCAATACAAAAAGAAAGGATTTTTGCTTATTTGATAAATTTTTTAAGATTTCGCGTTCAAACAATGTGCCCTCTTAAAGATTTAGGCACCAGGATGAAGCAGGATTTAAGGACTCTGCAGTTTAAACTGGAGTTTATTAAGTATGACGTCCAATGCCCCTCTATTTTCCATAAAGACTTTAAAAGCAGCTTCCCCTTTTTCTTTTAATTCATCTTTATCAGCTATGAGCTTCAAAAAGCTATTTGATAGTTCATTAGAATTCTTAATGATATCCAGGGCTTTAACTTTCTTAAGCTGATCTGAGATATCAGCAAAATTTCTAAGACTAGGTCCTGACATCAAAGCCAAGCTTTGCGCTGAAGGCTCTAATAGATTTTGCCCGCCATGATCAATTAAACTGCCTCCTATAAAAGCTACATCTGAGAGCGAGTAAAGAAAATTTAACTCACCTATAGTATCTCCAAGAAGTACTTCGGTAGAGTTAGTTACCTCAGATTTTGTTGATCTTGATGCAAGACTTAAATCATATTTAGAAATAATCTTTTTGACCCTTTCAAACCTTTCAAGATGTCTGGGCACCAAAATGAGTAATGCACCAGGTAATTCTTTAAGAATTAATTTAAAAGCTTGCAGAATAATTTCTTCTTCACCTTCATGCGTACTAGAAGCAATTAAGGTTGGTCTTTTTTGTCCATTTATAGACCAATCTTGTCTTATAGTCTTTGAAATTTCTTCTAGTTCATAAGGAATATCTTGATCAAATTTTAAGTTACCACACAGATCGACCTTGATTTGTGTAGAGATTTCATTGAAGCGCTTTTTGTCAGATTCAAATTGAGCAAGAATTAGATCCAGCTTATCTAAAGAAGGTTTAATTACAGAACTGTATTTTAAATAATTATCTTTAGATTTTTCAGAAAGTCTGGCATTTACTAGTGCTGTGTAAATCTTTCTCTTTTTACATGCATGAATAATATTTGGCCATATTTCTGTTTCGAGGAGAATCAAGCATCTTGGTCTCCATGTATCTAAAAAAAGATTTATAAAAAAAGGAATATCAACTGGCAGATATTGATGCTTAATCTTATTGCCCAATCTCTCAAGAAGAAGTTTTGATCCCGTAGGAGTTGAAGTTGTGACTAGAATCTCTGATTGAGGATAGTTATTAATTAAGCTTCTTATCAAGCTTATAGAAGCATTAACCTCCCCTACAGAAACGGCATGTATCCATATAAGCGACTTATCATTTGATGGCTTATTTTGGGTTAAACCTAGCCTTTCACCCCATCTCATAAAATATTCTTTATTACTTAATCCCTTCCACCCAAGTCTTATAAAATACAAAGGTAATAATAAGCAAAATAGAGCCGTGTAAAGGTTTCTTGGCATGGCCATATGCTAACATAGTAGATATTCCTTAAATAAATTAAACATTGTGATTGTAGTAACTGGCAGTAATGGCTTCATAGGATCAAACCTTATAAAAGGTCTTAATAATTTGGGTCATACAGATATCATTGCTATAGATGATCATTCAAATCCTGAGCTTAAAGAAAATATTACTCATTGTGAGATATCAGATTATTTAGAAATTCAAGAATTCTTTGACCAAGTCAAAACTAGAAGATTTGATAATCAAAATATAGAAGCAATTTTTCATCAAGGAGCATGTTCGAATACCATGGAATGGGATTCAGAATATCTTTATAAAAATAACCTACTCTATTCAAAAGAACTTCTTAAACTTGCTAATAGAATAAAAATACCCTTTATTTATGCTTCTTCAGCTTCAGTTTACGGAGATGGATCAGAATTTGAAGAGTCCATAGAAAATGAAAATCCAATTAACCTATATGCTTATTCAAAATTTAAATTTGATCAAATAGTTAGGCAGGAATTAAAGAAAAATGAAACTCAAATTGTTGGTCTTAGGTACTTCAATGTTTATGGTCCCCAAGAACAACATAAAGGGAATATGGCAAGCGTTGCATATCACTTACATAATCAGCTCAAAGATAATAACAAGATAAAGCTCTTTGAAGGATCACATGGATATGGCAATGGAGAACAAAGAAGAGATTTCATTTATGTAGATGACGTAGTCAAAGTTAATCTCTGGTTTCTAAAAAATAAAAAGATTTCAGGTATTTTTAACCTCGGGACAGGAAGAAGCCAAACCTTTAATGATGTTGCAAATGCGGTCATTGATTGGAATAAAAAAGGTACTATTGAGTATATTGAATTTCCTGAAAAACTCCGTGATGCTTATCAGAGTTTTACCCAAGCTGATATTACCAAACTTAGAAAAGTGGGTTATGAAGAGGAATTCCTCAGTGTTCAAGAGGGTGTATTTCGTTATTTAAACTCCTTAGAAGGCTGGCCAAGAAATGAGCCGTCTTAAATTTATTCCCAAAAGTACAAAACCGAAGTTTTCAAAAGAACTTCTATCACCGGCTAGCCTTTTAACTTGGTTAGGACTTTTTTTACTATGGTTAGTTTCACTTCTTTCTTATCAAACTCTTATGAAATTAGGGAATGTTCTTGGTGTCTTAATTTATAAAATAAGTCCTCATCGAAGAGAAATAAGTAAGATTAATTTGAATCAATGTCTACAACTAGAGAACGATAAGCTTGAAGAGTTAGTTAAATTAAATTTTAAAGCTACCGGTAGAGGTATTTTTGAAATGGCCACTGCTTGGTGGGCTTCTGATAAGAAAATTCAAAAGATTAGCACAAAAATTATTAATGAGGATTTACTCAAAGATTCAGATACAGGAGCTCTTGTTCTTTTAAAACATTCTACTCATCTAGAATTAGATATAAGACTTTTAAGCCAATACTTTCCTTTAACAGGAATGTTCAAAGAGCAGACTAATAAGGCTATTAATTACACAATGATTAGAGCAAGAAATAATTATGTAAGGGCAGCTTTAACAAACAAAGAGGCGGTGAAAGCTATAAAATGGATAAAAGCTGGAGAATTCTTTTTATATGCAGCTGATCAGGATTATGGAATGAAAGTTTCAAAAATGATTCCATTTTTTGAGCGAGATGCGGCTACAGTGACCTTTCCTGCTTTCCTTTCCTCTAAAAACATAAAAGTTATATTCGCTGATGTGTCTAAGATCGAGGACACTTATGTAATTGAACTTCAATGCCTTGAAAGCTCTAAAGATGAAGAAGTATTTTTAAAAGATATGAATCTCACCTATCAAAAATTTATCAAAAAGGAAACTGAGGCATATCTTTGGACGCATAGACGTTTTAAATCAAATGAAGGTCAGTCTATATATCCTAATTGGTCAAGTAGAGAAAAAAGAAGAGCCAAAAGAAGAGCTAAACAAAAAGGAAATTAAGCTAATTTCGATATAATCTTTGAAGTTGACAAGCCTTCTACGAGATCAATAGTCACAACAGTCCCTCCATGTGCAATAACTTCCTTATAACCAACTATTTCCTTAACCTTATAATCTCCTCCTTTAACCAACACATCTGGTTTTACAGCTTTAATTAAATTTAATGGAGTTTCATCATTAAAAACAACTACTTTATCTACACATTTTAAAGAACTAAGAACCTTTGATCTATGATCTAATTCATTAATAGGCCTATCTTTTCCTTTAAGCAATTTAACTGATCTATCGGAATTAATACCTACTATCAGAACATCACCTAAAGCTTTCGCAGCCTCAAGGTATTCAACATGTCCTGCATGTAAAATATCAAAGCAACCATTAGTAAAAACAATTCTTTTATCCTCAGTATGTAAATCTTTTGATATATTTTTAATATCCTGGATTGCAATATGAGAGTGAGAGTCTGAAAAAAATGGACTTATCTCGCCTTGAGTCACAGTAGAAGTACCTAATTTTCCAACAACAATACCTGCAGCAATATTAGCTAATTTAATAGAATCGGAAAGTGTAAAGCCTGAAGCTAGCCCGGCCGCTATAGATGCAATTACTGTATCTCCTGCTCCCGAAACATCAAATACATCTTGAGCTT
>CAJWDT010000026.1 GCA_913031395.1 uncultured Gammaproteobacteria bacterium | reverse complement strand
TATCGTTTTAATTGATACATTCAATCTTCTCAAAAGAAATAATCCCGGCTCATCAACCAAATCCCTAGCTTTAAGAAGTGCCATTTTGAGGCTAAGACCGGTATTTTTAACTTCTTTCACGACGATAGCCGGCCTTCTACCGATTGCCATGGGATATAGTATAGACCTCATAGATAGAACAATTAAATCAGGGTCATATATAACAAGTTTCTGGGAGCAAATGGCTGCATCTCTTGTAGTAGGCCTAACAGTGGCTACGATTCTGACTTTAGTAGTAACTCCGTGTGCTCTAGCTCTATCCGATAGTGTAAGATCTGCCCCACGCAGGTTTATAAAGTTTTTATTGAGACCAATAATAGCTGTCTATTCATTAAGAAAAGCTAACTAAGCCGTAAGAAATATCTAAACAATAACTAATTTAAGTTATCATATTCTTTTTTTGTAAAAGGACTTATACATAGTCATAATTTATTAAAGGAATATACATGGCAACCAAATTAAAAAGCCTGATTTTAATTATTACACTCCTCTCAACCTCTGCTTTTTCTGAAGAAATTCAGGAAGTAATTGTCTTAGAAAAGAAACTCTCAAGCTTAAATGGTTGGTCCAGTAATCAATCTATTTCTTCTATTGATCAAGAAGAGTTAAATAAGTTAGATGCTCAACACCCTAAGCAAGCGTTAAGAAGATCTCCTGGGGTTTGGATAAGTCGTGGATCAGGTCAAGAACACTTAACAGCGATTAGGTCTCCTGTTTTATCTGGACCCGGAGCCTGCGGCTCTTTCTTAGTGTTAGAAGATGGCCTACCCATAAGGCCAACTGGTTTTTGTAATGTTAATGGTTTATTTGAAACATTCTTTGAAATGTCTTCAGGCCTTGAAACAATAACAGGTCCTGCTAGCGCTAGATATGGTGCTAATGCTATGCATGGAGTTATCAATGTTCTATCTGAACCAATAGACTCAAAAAATAAACTCTACACAAATATTGGACCTAACAACTATAAGAACTTAAAACTTAGAGCAGGTAATAAAAAAAATTGGAGTCTTGACGGCTTCTTTGCAAGTAATGGTGGCTTTAGAGAATTATCAGGATATGACCAGCAAAAAGCCAGAATACAATCAAACTTCTCTATCGCTGATTGGAATGCATCCTTAAAAACCACATTGACTAATCTTAATCAAGAAACTGCTGGTTATATAAATGGATTAGATTCTTATAAAGATAAAAGTTTTAGTAAAAGAAATTTTAATTCTGATGCTTATCGTGATGCTAAATCACAAAGAATTTCACTAAGACTTACAAGAGAAAAAGGAGATATGCTTATCTCTGTAACACCGTATATTAGAAATAATGATATGCAGTTTTTTCAACACTTTCTTCCTGGAACACCTTTAGAAGAAAATAGTCACAGAAGTATGGGTGTTGTTGTTCAGAGCATAAAAGATCAAGAATTTTATAATCTTATTAGCGGTTTTCAGTTTGACTTATCTTCAGCAGAACTAACCGAAACTCAAAAAGATGCTCTTACTACAAGCTCCGCTTTCAACAACGCTACGAGACCAAAAGGTAAGCATTATGACTATGAAGTAGATTCCATTGTATACGCCATCTTTGGAGGAATAGAGGATTTCTATCTTAATGAAAATCTAAGTTTCTTTGCTGATGCAAGAGCAGAATTTATTGAATATGATTATTCAAATAAGATGATTAGTGGAAACACTAGAGAAGATGGATCTAAATGTGGTTTTGGTGGATGTTATTACAATAGACCCTCTGATCGTAGCGATAATTTTGATGAAACAAGTGCAAGAGCAGGCATAGAGACTAACTTTGAAAGGGTAAATTATTTTGCACAAGTAAGTTTAGGATTTCGTCCCCCTCAAATAAATGAAGCTTACAGACTACAAAAAAAACAAACTACAAGCGATCTTAGTTCGGAAACTTTAACAATGTTTGAAGTAGGTAGTCAGTTTGACCTGAACACAATCACCGGTTCAATAAGTTTGTATCAAAGCAAAAAGAAGAACTCAATTTTTAGAGATGCTGAAAACTTTATTGTAGATAATGGAAAAACTGATCACCAGGGAGTGGAATTAAGTTTAAATTGGACTATCAATACATCAAATAGATTAATTTCAAATATTACATATGGAAATCACAAATATGACTTTGAAACTGATACAAGCATGAGAGAGAAAATAAGGACAGGTAATTATATCGATACTGCACCAAAGCTAATGGCAAACTTAATATGGGACATAGCTCTCATAGATAACTCTTCTTTAGCATTCGAGATAGAACATATGGGACCCTACTATACAGATGCTGCAAATTTGCATGAATACGAAGGACATACTCTTTATCATTCAAGATTCAGTCAAACTCTATCAGATTCTATGAAGTACTTTTTAAGAATTGATAACCTCTTTGATAAGGCTTATGCCGAAAGAGCCGATTTCAATGCTTTTGGAGGGGATAGATATTTTCCAGGCTTACCTAGAGAAGTGTATATTGGTTTAGAATATACTTTTTAGATAAAAGAAATGAATAAAAAAGTAGAAATAAATTTTGAAAAAGCCTTAGATGAGCTTGATTCAATAGTAGAAGAATTAGAATCAGGCGACCTAAGTCTAGAAAACTCTCTCAAGTCCTTTGAAAAGGGCATTAAATTAGCAAGACAATGTCAAGAAAAGCTATCTCAAGCTGAATTGCAAGTCCAGAAATTGATTGAAGAAGATGGAGAACTAAAAACTACTCCATTGAAAGATGTCTGAATTTGAGAATTTATTAATTCAATACCAATCTAGAGCTAGTCAACATTTGGAAGAGATTCTTCCTTTAGATAATTCCGTTCTTTCCTTAGCTATGCGTTATTCAGTTCTTAATGGCGGAAAAAGACTAAGACCTATCCTTGTATATTTAGTAGGTGAAATAGGAGAGGCAAGTGAAGAATCTTTAAATACATTAGCTGCAGCAATAGAACTTATTCATTGTTATTCACTAATACATGATGATCTTCCTTCTATGGATAATGATGATCTTAGAAGAGGCAAACCAACTACGCACAAAAAATTTGATGAAGCCACAGCAATTCTTGCCGGAGATGCACTCCAACCGCTAGCTTTTGAGCTTTTATCAGATATCAATGATGTGGATCATCGTAAGTTATCTATCATAAAGAGTGTAGCAAGTGCTTGTGGGCACTTAGGAATGGTTGGTGGTCAGATTAAAGATATACATTCAGATAATGTAAGAGATATAACTTCATTAGACGCTATGCATTTCCAAAAAACGGGTAGATTAATTCAAACTTCTATAGAGACTGCAGGTATTTTGTCTGGACTGGAGGCTAAAGAAGTTGAGTTGCTCAAAGAATATGGATCTAAAATAGGATTAGCTTTTCAAATTCAAGATGACATTATCGATATTGAGTCCCCTTCTTCCATAAGCGGCAAAGATCAAGGATCTGATGAGGAGCAAGATAAGATCACCTACCCTTCACTGGCTGGTCTAAAAGAATCTAAATTAAGAGCTCAAGATCTAGCAAAAGAAGGTAAAGAAATACTTCAACTAATATCAAAAAATACTGATAACCTTAGCAGCTTAGCTGATTATATTGTTTCAAGAAAAACCTAAATTGTGAAAGTCTTTGAGTCCATTCCTACTAAAGAGCCTGTATCAGAGCTACTCAAAGATATTAATTCTCCTGAAGATTTAAGGAAGCTTCATGCTTCCGATATGCCTAAACTTGCCGATGAGCTAAGAGAATTCCTTCTTTATTCTGTTGGAAAAACAGGGGGACATTTTGGAGCAGGTCTTGGCGTTGTCGAATTAACTTTAGCATTGCATTATAAATTTGACACTCCGTTCGACAGAATTGTTTGGGATGTTGGACATCAAACGTATCCTCATAAAATTCTTACCGGAAGAAGAGATGAAATGGAGAGCATGAGACAAAATAATGGTCTGGCGCCCTTCCCTGTCAGATCAGAAAGTGAATTTGATACTTTTGGTGTAGGTCATTCAAGCACTTCTATTAGTGCAGCTCTTGGTATGATCACTGCAGCAGAAAAGAAAAATGAAAAAAGACATGTAACTGCTGTTATAGGTGATGGAGCTATGACTGCAGGTATGGCATACGAAGCCTTAGCCCATGCCGGATCTATTGATAAAAATCTCCTTGTTATTCTGAATGACAATCAAATGTCTATTTCTGAAAATGTAGGAGGGCTTCGAAATTATCTGACTAGAGTCTGGGCTAGTAAAACATACAACCGTATAAGAGAAAGTGGCAAAAGTGTACTAACTTATCTTCCGGGTGCAAAAGAGTTCGTTAGAAAAGCAGAAATACATGCTAAGGGTATGATAGCGCCTGGCTCACTTTTTGAAGAATTAGGTTTTGAGTATTTTGGGCCAGTAGACGGACATGATTCAAAAAACCTTATTAATATATTAGAAAATCTTAAGTATATTCAAGGTCCTAAGTTCCTTCATGTGATAACGACTAAAGGAAAAGGCTTTGCTCCTGCTGAAAATGACCCAGTAGGATTCCATGCCATTAATAAAATAAAACAAGAAGATATACCCTCCTCTGATAAGAAAAAATCTACTCTGCCTTCCTATTCAAAAATATTTGGAGAATGGTTGTCTTACAAGGCTGGTCTTGATGAAAAGCTGGTTGCGGTCACTCCTGCAATGGGAGAAGGTTCAGGTATGATTGAATTCTCCAAAAGATTTCCTGATAAGTACTTCGACGTTGCTATTGCAGAGCAACACAGTGTTACTTTTGCTGCTGGATTAGCTTGTGAAGGTATGAAGCCAGTAGTTGCGATTTATAGCACCTTCCTACAAAGAGCCTACGATCAATTAATACATGATGTTGCTTTACAGAATTTAGATATACTTTTTGCAATTGATAGGGCTGGATTAGTTGGACTAGATGGAGCGACTCATCAAGGAGCATTTGATTTATCTTTTTTAAGGTGCATTCCTAATATGACCATAATGTCTCCCTCTGATGAAGATATGGCTTGGAAAATGTTTAATACAGGCTACGATCATCGAGGCCCTGTTGCAGTTAGATACCCTAGAGGCACTGGTATGGGAATTGCCTATATTGAAAATGGAGAGACGATCGAAATAGGTAAAAGTAAAACTATTCTGCATTCCGATCAAAATGATGTGATTATTTTATCCTTTGGTAATTTACTGGGCTCAGCAGTTGAAGTGGGTAAAAAACTCAATTGTAGAGTTGTAGATATGAGGTTTATTAAACCCCTTGATGAAAAACTCCTCCAAGAAATTAGTGGTAATTATCAGCTCATTGTAACGCTTGAAGATAATGTCATTGCAGGCGGGGCTGGATCAGCTGTCAATGAAACTCTACTAGCACTAAATTCAACTTCAAAAATACTTAATCTTGGACTTCCAGATGAATTTATTGAGCATGGTGATCAAGACCAACAAAAAACTTTAAATGGTTTAGATGAAAATGGAGTAGAAAAATCTATACTGGAAAAACTTAAATCAATCTGAACGATTTAAAATGTGTCCCATATATTCAGCTTTTATTTTAAGATAATTCTCATTGTGTGGATTGAGTTCTACTTCTGCCGACACCCTCTCTGTAACTTCAATTCCAACATCTTCTAAACCTTTAATCTTAGCTGGATTATTAGTCATCAATTTAACTGAAGATATATCAACGGAAGCAAGAATATGCTTACAGTATGAGTAATCTCTCTCATCTGCAGCAAAACCAAGTGCCTCATTCGCTTCAACAGTATTTAAACCTTGATCTTGAAGTTCGTATGCTCTGATTTTATTTACAAGGCCTATTCCTCTTCCTTCTTGAGCCATATAAATTATCATGCCCTTGCCTTCGCTAGAAATAGCCTCCATAGCTTTCGCTAGTTGAGATCCACAATCACATTTAAGACTATAAAGAGCATCCCCAGTTAAGCATTGAGAATGTATTCTAAGAAGAGAATTATTTTCGAGTTCGCCTAAATAAAGAAGCAAATGTTCTTCACCTGACTTCTCATCCTCATAGGCTATTACAGAGAAATCTCCCCAATGTGTGGGTAATTTGGCCTTAGCTATTTTTTTTACAGACATAATTTTAAGGTGGGTATTCTACTTTAGAAATTAAATATCTAAAGAAAAAAAAGCGATAAAAATATAACTAAAATTCCTGAATAAAAACCTGCAAGAACATCGTCTATCATCACATAAAAAGCTCCATGCTTCTTATCAAAGAACTTTATACCGAACGGTTTCCATATATCAAATAATCGAAAAAGAAAGAAAGTTATAGAAAGCCAAAAAAGTGAAGTCCCGATAAATGAAAGAGGTAAACATGCGACCCACATTCCAACAAATTCATCCCAAACAAAACTCCCTGGATCGTTTTCTTCTTCAACAGTTCTAGGGTAGATATAAAGACCTATCAAAAAAGAGATCAGTATAAAAAAGAAGAAAAAGAGATAATTAAGCCAAGAATCTAAGAGGCCTTCAAAGAAAAAATAATAAATGATCAATGCAAGGAGACTACCCATAGTTCCTGGTGCAATAGGGGATAATCCAGAGCCAAATCCAAGAGATAACCATGATAGAGGATTTTTAAGATTCATATTAAAAGTGTTTATAACCGGATTTAAATTTTATTCTTGTCTTGTTATTGTCGTATAGAACTACCTCTTTAGAAGAAGTTATTTTTCCTATAGAAGTAATTGGAATATTTAACATTGTAGAAATATTCATTACCTTGTCGTATTTATCTTTATCCGTCGTAAAGCATAATTCATAGTCATCACCGGAATTTATGAGTTCTAAAGATTTTTCTGTAACAGATGTTGGGATCTTATCCAGAAAAATTTCTGCTCCTACGTCACTAGCTTTACAAATTAGACTTAAGTCTTGTAATAATCCATCTGAAATATCAATAGCTGAGCTTGCAATATCTAGTAATTCTTGGCCTAGTTCTATCCTTGCCTTAGGATTGAGGTAAGAAAGAATATTTATATTTGAAGATGAAATATCTTTGAGCTCATTTAAACCAAGATAAGCGTTTCCAATCATTCCACTAACAAATATTAACTGATCCTTTTTAGCATTAGATCTTAAAATTGCCTTCCCTGAGTCCGTTTCACCCATTACTTGAATGGTGATAGAAAGTGGTCCTTTAGTAGTATCGCCCCCTACAAGCGGAACCCGGTATTCATCAGAAAATTTATTTAAACCATGTGAAAAATCTTTTAACCAATTTTCATTTATTTTAGGTAGCGTAAGTGCTAAGGAATACCATTTAGGTACAGCTCCACATGCAGCTAGATCGCTTAGAGCTACGGCACAAGCTCTGTAAGCAATATCCTCTGGTGACATAGAGTCCAAGAAATGGACACCTTCTATGGAAGTATCTAAAGAGTTAATTAATTGAGTTTTATTTTGAGAGGTAATTACAGAAGCGTCATCACCAACTGTAACTTCTACATTGTGCTCGGCCAGATAGGCCGAGCCAATGTTAGAAAAGTATTTTTGAATTAATAGATGTTCGTCCAAGGTATTCTACTCAGACAATCCTCTACTACTCAGGGATTGACTCAAATAAGCCTGTTGCTCCCATTCCGCCACCAACGCACATAGTTACTATTCCATACTTTCCGCCGGTTCTTCTAAGTTCTCTAGTTAAGTGTCCTACTTGCCTAGAACCAGTCATTCCAAAAGGATGGCCAATAGCAATAGATCCACCATTAACATTGAGTTTTTCAGTAGGAAGGCCGAGCTTATCTCTTATGTAAACTACCTGAGAGGCAAAAGCCTCATTTAGTTCCCAAAGATCGATATCGTCTACAGTTAAACCTGCAGATTCTAGAAGCTTAGGTATAGAAAATACCGGACCAATACCCATTTCATCTGGTTGGCAACCGACAGTTGTGAAACCTCTAAAGTAAGCGAGAGGCTTAAGGCCTAATTCATTAGCTTTTTCTTCACTCATGATTAGAGTTACGGATGCTCCATCAGATAACTGAGAGGAGTTTCCAGCAGTTACTGAACCACCTTCAGGGTTAAAAACTGGATTTAGACTTGAAAGACCATCTAGAGTTGTTTCAGGTCTATTACAATCATCTCCATCAACAGTCACGTCTACTTCTTTCTCAGCACCAGTCTCTTTATTCTTCAAGATCATCTTAGTATCCATAGGAATAATTTCGTCATCGTAGAGTCCTGCATCTTGTGCAGCTGCACACCTTTGCTGACTAGATAATGCATATTCATCTTGTGCTTCTCTAGATACATTATATCTATCAGCAACAGCTTCAGCAGTTGTTCCCATAGCGTGATAAATTCCTGGAGCTTCTTCTGCTAACTTATCATTTACATACATGTGCATGTTTGTATGACCTTGCGAAGTGCTTATAGATTCTACACCACCAGCTATTATGCAATCATAAAATCCACTTTGGATTTGAGTTGCTGCCATAGCAATTGAATTTAATCCTGAAGAACAGTAACGATTTATAGTTACACCGCCTGTCTCAATAGGAAGATTTGAAAGTACAGCAACATTTCTTGCAATGTTATGACCTTGCGCTCCCTCAGGGTTACCACAACCTAAGATAATATCTTCCACCATAGAAGCATCAACTTTTGGATTTCTTTCTAAAAGTGCATTAACAACATGAGCTGTCATGTTATCTGCACGAGTGTTATTGAAGCCACCACGAAAAGATTTCGCTAGGCCTGTTCTTACACTATCAACTATTACTGCATTACGCATATATTCTCCTTTTTATATGAATTTTTAATAAATTCGGGCGATAAATGTTAGGTCACTGACTCCTATTAAGCAAGTTAAATTACAGTCGCAAAACTACATATTTGTAACAATTATCTCTTCAGAACCAATTGGTAATATTATCAATGTTCCGTCATCAACTAAAGTCCACTCTTTCCGCACCTCATCAACCCCCCGGACAAACATAACTTCTTGAATGAAATTCCTCGGTGCAGGAGTTAGATGATAAAAAACTAATTTTTTAACATTAGCCTTATTCGCAACCTCAGCTGCTTCTATAAGCGTAGTGTGATAAGTGGTTATATCATCCAATACTGTTGCTAACAGATCCGTCCCTCGACTTCTTAGTGCCTCTTCCATAACAGCCAACATATGATTAGCTTGGGCTTCGTGAAACAGAACATCAACATTCATTGAATTATCAATGACACTTTGAGTATAAGAAGTATCGCCTGTTATCACCAAGGATCGTCCTTTATATTCAAACTTAAATCCCAAAGCTGGATCTATTGGTTCATGGACAACTTTAAAAGCTGTTATTTTTAATTCACCATTATCGAATATTACTGGGTCATTGAGATCTATTACACTTGTATCAAAACCTGCATATTCCAAAGGTGCAATGGCGTCACCATGATGCTCATTACGAAATACATAATCATTGGCGTAAGCCATTTCTATTCCTTGAGTGAGTTGATCTACGCCTTCAGGACCAAAGACTTTTAACTTAGAGGTGCGTTCACCTACAACCCAAGCATTTTGATGAAGGCCAGGCAAGTCAGCAATGTGATCAGAATGTAAATGCGTGATTAAAACAGCCTGAATATCACTAAAATCAATATTCCAGCTTCTTAGATTTTGATTACTGCCATCACCTATATCTACTACAAATAGATCGTCTCCAGCAGCAACTAGAATACATGTCTCAGCTCTTCCCGGACTTGGTAAAGGTGACCTTGAACCACAAACTGCTGCACTTAAAGCATCCTCTTTAGGTAGATTATCAGAAGCAGATCCGATAGCAGTAAATGCTGCCGTCAATATTCTGTCTTGAACAGAAGGAACTTGAATAATTACCCAAGAAGCAACACCAAAAATTAATGATGCGATAACTATTCTTATTAATATTTTCATAATGTTTTATAAGCCTAGAACGGCTTTTGCCATAATATTTCTTTGAATCTCATTACTGCCGCCATAAATAGTGGTAGCTCGAAGATTTTGATATTTTCCTGCGATAGATCTGTAATCTTCGTCTCCAATTGCAGGTTCATTAGTACCAAAACTTGTATCTTGGAAAGGCATTCCGTAATAACCAATCACCTCAAGGGTTAATTCAGAAATTTCTTGTTCTAGGTCGGTAACTAATGTTTTCATCATAGATGATTCGGGTCCTGGACTGTCACCACTTCTAAGTGAGCTTAAAATTCTTAATGAAGTATATTGAATAGCTTTAGCTGAAATTTCCAGCTCATTAATTTTAGTAGAGTATAAATCAACAAAACTCGTATCTTTGTGTTGAGAAGAGATTTTATCGACTAATTTTTTAATAAATTCAATATCAGACAAGCTCTTAGACCCCCCAACTCCTCCACCTCTTTCAAACTCTAATAGATACTTTGCCACTGCCCAGCCTTCGTTTTCTTCGCCAATCCTGTCTTTTACAAGTGCAATAGCATCTGTAAATACGACTTGATTGAAGTCATGATCTTGAGCCATGGTCAATATTGGTTCGACTTTTACTCCAGGTTGGTCCATATCCATCATTAAAAATGTGATGCCTTCTTGTTTTCTACCAGAACTATCAGTCCTGACTAGGCAAAATATCTTATTGGCCAAATGAGCATGCGTAGTCCAAATCTTAGTTCCATTAATAATATACTTATCTCCTTCCCTTACTGCTTTGCATTGCAAGCTAGCCAAATCTGATCCAGCTCCCGGTTCACTATATCCTTGGCACCAATAGTCTTCTCCGTTAATAATTCTCGGTATGTAATAGTCTTTTTGTTCTTGAGTACCTTTACCTAATAAAAGAGGGCCTATCATTGCGAGACCCATTGGAATTAAATTGGGTGCTCCAGCATTCGCACACTCAGAAGAAAAGATATATTTTTGAGTGTCATTCCAGTCTGTCCCTCCATACTCCTCTGGCCAAGAAGGAACTAACCAACCCTTATTAGCTAATTTAGATTGCCACTCCATGGCAACGTCTTTCTCAGTGAATACAGCAGAGGTTCGCTTAGCTGTATTAACTAATTCAGTAGTAAGTTCTTTATCCAGAAATTCTCTTACTTCATTTTGGAAAGTAATTTCTTCTTGAGAGAAATTTAGATTCATTCTTTATATATTAACTATTCTAGTACCTATGTTACCGCCGGCTAATAAGTCAACAAACCCTTGCGGAGCATTTTCTAAACCTTGTAGCTCATCAGTCAAGACTTTGAGCTGGCCAGCATTAATCCATTCAATTAAATCGTCAGTTGCTTCTTCGTACCTATCTGCAAAATCGAATACAAGAAAACCCTGCATCCTTATACTTTTGTTAACAAGTAAACCCGGAATGCCTTTTGGTCCTGGTTCGGGCGTGCTTGTATCATATTGGGAAACTACACCGCAACAAGCTATTCGACCACCGGAGTTTAATCTAAACAATGCGGAGCCTAGAATCATGCCTCCAGTATTATCAAAGTAAACATCTACTCCATCAGGTGTTGCTTCTTTTAAATTCTGTCTAAAATTAGCATCTTTATAATTCACCGCTGCATCAAAACCCAAATCGTCTGTAAGCCTCTTACATTTCTCATCACTTCCGCATACACCTACAACTTTACATCCTTTAATTTTGGCAATTTGTCCAACCATGTGGCCTACGGATCCTGCTGCCGCAGAAATCATGACCGTTTCTCCTTCTTGCGGTTGCCCTATTCCTAATAAACCAAAATATGCTGTTAATCCATTGATGCCAAGAGGTCCTAAATATAGAGAAGGATCAATTCCTTCCCTTAACAAAGTTAAAGATTCTGGTCTTTGAACTGAGTATTCTTGCCAACCAGTCTGAGTAAGTACATTTCTGCCAACTGGATAATCCTTATCGTTACTTTCAATAATTTCACCAATACCAGTGCAATTCATAACAATGCCTGTGGTAGGTGCACCAGCGTAACTTGCACTTCCCTGAAGCCCCGCCCTAGTTCCTGCAGTTATGGCAAAAGAGATAGTTTTAACAATGATTTCCTCCGAACTAGCTTTAGGCATTTCAGATTCAACCAATTTGTAATTATTTTCTAGTAGCTTCCCTTCTGGAAGGCTATCAATTAAGACTTGTTTATTTTTCATTATTAAATTTTATTATAAAAGTGCATCTTGGAAGACGTTAATCTTAAGTTTCTTTGCTCCCGTTACTGAAAGCTTAAGATTTTCTC
>CAJWDT010000025.1 GCA_913031395.1 uncultured Gammaproteobacteria bacterium | reverse complement strand
TTAACTCCGAATTAAATTCTATGTTACTGATGATTGTTTTATTTTCATAACCTCTATCTAAATCAGAATTTGATAATGATGGAAATCCATCTGTTTTTGAATTCGATGCAGAAATATTAAAGAAAATATTGTCTGAAATTTCTTGGCTGGTTTTAAAGATATATTTACGAAATTTATCGGGCCCTGAACTTAATCCTAAAGCTGTTTTAACACTTTTGCTTTGAGACTTTGTTGAAATATCAATTACTCCTCCAATCGCATTAGACCCATGTACAGCTGAAAGAGGGCCGTAACCTATTTCCACTGCATTGATAAGTTGAGTATCAAGATTATATATAGACGCCCCTCCTGCCGTACTAGGATTAATCTTTATCCCGTTAATTTTTACTAAAGTATGGTTACTATTAGAGCCTCTAAGAAAGATTGATGATAGTTGTCCCATTCCGCCATTATTACTTACATCTATTGCGAGATTATTTCTAAGCAAACTCGTGAGATCCTTTGCTAAGGCATTATTTAAGAAATTTAAATCCAATACATCAACTGATGTCACTATAGAACCAGAATTTTTGGGCACCACAGAAGTTATAGTTACAACTTCATAAATTTCTTCAGAAGATACAAACGATACAAAACACACAAGAAAAAGTACTTGCTTAAGTCGATACATAAATCACCCTTCGTAATTAAGTTAATATTTTTTTGGCCGGTATCCGGGCTTAAGAATTTATGTAATTTTTAGCGCCTTCCCGTTTCCACAGTGACATATGCTAAAAATCTTCTATTTACCGTTGCGAGGGCAGCACTGGAATAGTCAATCACCAGTTTCCCGTTTAACCTTTGTATAGGCACCAATGTTTTCATTTTAACCAATTTGAAAAATATTTCCTTTTTTTGTTGGCTATCAAGGCTTAAACTAAGTGAAATTCTTGGAGAAAAAAATGCCTTCTTTTGATATTAAATCTGAATTAGACCATCACGAAGTCACTAATGCTGTGGATCAAGCTAATAGAGTCCTGCAAAATCGATTTGACTTTAAAGGCACTGGTGCCGAATTCACAATAAGTGATAAAGAGATCAATTTATCCGCAAAAGAAGAATTCCAAATACATCAGATGTTACCAGTGCTTAACGAATCTCTAGCTAAAAGAGGTGTTGACTTAAAGAGCTTGAAACCCGGAGACGTAGAAGTCTCAGGAAGTTCTTCTCAACAAGTTATCACTTTGCAAGAGGGCATAGATAAAGAGTTAGCAAAAAAGATAACAACTATGATTAAGCAATCAAAGTCTAAAGTACAAGCTTCAATTCAAGGTGATAGTGTCAGAATTAATGGAAAGAAAAGAGACGAATTACAAGAAATAATACAAGTCATCAAAGACCAAAATT
The DNA here is from genome assembly GCA_913031395.1 of uncultured Gammaproteobacteria bacterium. Lineage (GTDB taxonomy): Bacteria > Pseudomonadota > Gammaproteobacteria > Magnimaribacterales > Magnimaribacteraceae > Magnimaribacter. Next base: position 13,108 of record CAJWDT010000025.1, on the reverse strand, counting down.
ATGATATACCCTTGCAGTTTGTAAACTTTAGAGATTAGAGATAAGAGATCTTGGAATGATCAAGAACCTTACTATCGTTAGTCTTGGTTTCTCTTCCGGATTGCCATACATTCTTATTTTTTCAACTTTAGGAGTTTGGTTAGCAGATATCGGTATAGATCTAACTTTAATTGGCTTTTTTGCTTGGATAGTTTTGACTTATTCACTCAAGTTTTTATGGGCACCATTAGTCGATAACTTTTCTATTCCTTATTTAAATAAATATGGATTCAGGAAGAGTTGGATTCTATTTTCTCAGTCTATGATAATCATTTGTCTAGTTTTACTTTCATTGATTGATCCCCTTAAAAGTATAAGCCTCTTTGCTTTTGTAGCATTTTTAGTTGCGTTCTCCGGATCTATTCAAGACATAGCGATTGATGCATTTAGAATTGAAGTGGCTGAAATAAGTCAACAAGGTAATTTGGCTGCAAGTTATCAATTTGGTTATAGAGCTGCAATATTAATATCTAGCTCTTTTGCATTAATCTTTGCCTCCGAATACGGTTGGAGTCCAACTTACCAATTAATGGCATTGTTAATGTTCATTGGAGTCACTGGCGTATTGATTTGCCCAGAACAGACAAACCCCAGTTTAAAAAAATTAACTCTTAGTAAATCTTTCTTTGAGCCTCTTAATGACTTTATAAGTCGTTTTGGGCTCTATTTCGCTTCTTTTTTATTATTAATTGTCTGCACTTACAGACTTACAGATATAGTTATGGGGCCCATGGCTAGTCCCTTCTATTTAGATAAAGGTTATACGCTCAAAGAAATAGGCTATGTTGTGAAAGTAGTCGCTGTATTGGCATCCATATTAGGTTTTTTCTTAGGAGGAATTCTAGTTAAGAAGAAAGGAGTTAAGTTTACGCTCATCATTGGAGCTCTGCTTGTACTTATGACTAATTTATCTTTTTCTATAGTGGCTCTGTATGAAAAAGACATTGCCTTGCTGGGTTTGGTTGTGGGTGCGGATAGCTTAGCGGCAGGTGTTGTAGGCACCGCAAATATAACATTTTTGACTAGTCTGGTTTCAAAGCAATATACCGCAGTTCAATATGCTTTGTTAACATCCTTTATGATGCTTCCTGGAAAGCTCTTGAGTGGTTTTTCGGGAGTACTAGCAAGTTTCTTTAAAGCGCAATATGGCAGTGAATATGGTTGGATGGCCTTTTTTATATTTACTTCATTCTTGACAATACCTTGTCTATTGCTCCTTTTATATTATTTAAAAAGAAAGTCCGATAATGATTAAAATATATCGATCTGTCTTCTTCTTCTTGATTATTTTTGTAAGTTTTTCAGCGTTTAGCGTTCCTCCTGAAACATCCATATCATTGCTTTATTTCGATAAGTTTCTTCATTTTACTACTTTCCTTGTCTTATCCATTTTTTTAGATTTATCTTCTTCAAAGCCCTTACTTCAAAACAAGCTCTATATCCTCTTACTTATTTCTTATGCACTTTTAATAGAAGTCGTACAATATTTTTTAACTTATCGAGATGCTGAATTTCTAGACTTTATTTTTGATTTAGTCGGAATACTTGTTTATGTGATGTTTGCCCCAAAATTAGAGATAAGACATCAAATATGAGATATTTATTCTTCATCATCATATTTCTACCTTTTGTAGAAATTTATACACTCATTGTAGTTGGTAACTATATTGGGGCATTTAATGCAATATTACTAATTATCCTTACCGGAATAATAGGTCTTTATTTATTAAGAAATCAGGGAATTAGGTCACTTATCAACTTAAGATCAAATCCAAAAGGGTTTGATCCAACAGCAGATAATATCCTAAAGACTCTATTTACTCCTATAGGCGGTTTCTTGATGCTCATTCCAGGCTTTATAACAGATTTTTTAGGGTTATTGATTCTTTTACCTTTAACAAGAATATTCTTAATTGGATTAATATTTAGTTATATCGGTTCTCTTAACAATAATCCAATGAATAAAAAACCCAATGAAGATTGGATAGAAGGCGAGTATAAAAAAGATAAATAACGATTTGGGACTTGAAAAATCAATAAAAATCCCCAGATAATCAAAGTGAAAGGTTTATATCCATATTAATTGAGCATTGACGTGCAGATACAACTCATTAGAATGGCGGACCTTTCGTATAAAACAATTTAAATTTTAATTAAATTTTGGAGAAACCTGATGAAATTTAGACCATTAGCAGATCGTGTCTTAGTAAGACGCACTGATGAAGAACAAACCACTGAAGGTGGAATAGTACTACCTGGATCAGCAGCTGAAAAACCTTCGCAAGGTGAAGTTGTTGCTGTAGGAACTGGAAAAACTTTAGATAACGGAGAAGTGCAAGCCGTTTCAGTAAGTGAAGGCGACCTAGTCGTTTTTGGACAATATGCCGGAAGTAACACGGTAAAAATCGATGGGGATGAACTTGTTATTCTGAATGAACAAGACATTCTTGGTGTTTTAGAAAAATAATTTATTAAAGAGGAAAGAAAATGGCCAAAGAAGTCAAATTTAGTGATGCTGCTCGCCAAGGTATGTTGGCGGGTGTAAATATACTTGCAGATGCAGTCAAAGTTACATTAGGACCAAAAGGAAGGAATGTAATATTAGACAAGTCTTTTGGAGCTCCAACAGTAACAAAAGATGGTGTGTCGGTTGCAAAAGAAATTGAACTAAAAGATAAGTTCGAAAATATGGGTGCTCAAATGGTTAAGACAGTAGCTTCTCAAACTTCAGATGAAGCTGGAGATGGTACTACCACTGCTACCGTATTAGCTCAATCTATTGTAAATGAAGGACTCAAATCTGTAGCAGCGGGCTTTAACCCAATGGATCTGAAGAGAGGTATCGATAAAGCTGTCACTGCAGCTGTGGAAACTCTTCAAGATGCTTCAGAGCCTTGTGAAGATGATACTGCAATTGCACAAGTTGGAACCATCTCAGCGAACAGCGATACAGCTGTCGGTGAAATAATTGCCGAAGCAATGCAGAAAGTAGGAAAAGAAGGTGTTATAACTGTAGAAGAAGGTTCAGGTATAGAAAATGAACTTGAAGTCGTTGAAGGAATGCAATTCGATAGAGGTTATTTATCTCCCTATTTCATAAACAATCAAGAAAGAATGACAGCTGACCTTGAAGATCCTTTCATATTACTTCACGACAAGAAAATTTCTAACATTAGAGATCTATTACCTCTACTAGAGGCAGTCGCCAAAGCTGGCAGACCTTTATTAGTTCTAGCTGAAGATGTTGAGGGCGAAGCTCTAGCTACTTTAGTTGTAAATAACATGAGAGGTGTTGTTAAAGTTGCGGCTTGTAAAGCTCCTGGATTTGGTGACCGTAGAAAAGCTATGCTTGAAGATATAGCTATTCTTACTGGTGGAACTGTTATATCAGAAGAAGTAGGGCTTTCTTTAGAAGGAGCTACTATCGAAGATTTAGGACAAGCGAAGAAAGTTGAGCTTAATAAAGAAGATACAACAATTATTGATGGTGCTGGTTCTGCCGACACTATATCTGGACGAGTAAATCAAATCAGAGCTCAAATTGAAGATACTTCTTCAGACTACGATAGAGAAAAACTTCAAGAAAGAGTCGCTAAATTGGCTGGTGGAGTTGCTGTTATTAAAGTCGGTGCCGGTTCTGAAATTGAAATGAAAGAAAAGAAAGCAAGGGTAGAAGATGCTCTTCATTCAACAAGGGCTGCTGTAGAAGAGGGAGTGGTTGCCGGTGGAGGAGTTGCTCTCGTCAGAGCTCAACAAAAAGTTGAAGGTCTCACTGGAGATAATGAAGATCAAAATGTAGGTATCAATATAGCTTTAAGAGCCATGGAAGCACCTATCAGACAAATAACAAATAATGCCGGTGAAGAGGCTTCGGTTGTTCTTGATAAAATTAAAGACGGTAAAGGTAACTTTGGTTTTAATGCAGGAACAGGTGAATATGGTGACATGATAAAAATGGGGATACTTGATCCTGCGAAAGTCACGCGTACTGCTCTTCAAGCGGCAGGTTCAGTTGCAGGTCTTATGATCACAACTGAAGCGATGATTGCTGATGCTCCTGATGAAGGTGGTGCTGCAGGCGGAATGCCTGGCGGAATGCCTCCTGGAATGGACATGGGCGGCATGGGCGGCATGATGTAAAGAAATAAAGCCCTTCGGGGCTTTTTTCTTGTCTGTAGTAAATAATTTATAACTTTATTATTATTTAGGTATCATTAACTTTTAAAAGGGAGGGTTTATGGAAGAATTGTTTAATATGTTGTTTAGGTTTGGTCATATCCTAGTAGGTATAACTTGGATAGGACTTTTGTATTACTTTAATTTTATTCAAACTGAATACTTCAAAGAAGCACAAGAAGATGCAAGAAAAGATGCAGTTGCAAAGCTTGCCCCCAGAGCGCTATGGTGGTTTAGATGGGCAGCTTTTTTAACTTTCTTAACTGGTCTAGCTCTACTTCACTATATTTCAGTCAAAATTACGCTTGAGATTATCTTAGGAGCAACAATGGGAACTCTTATGATGTTAAATGTCTGGGGTATTATTTGGCCCAATCAAAAGATTGTAATAGGACTTAAAGAGGGCGATGCTGCTGTAGCAGGACCTAAAGCCGCTTTGGCATCAAGAACTAATACTCTTTTCTCCGTAGGAATGTTGTACTTTATGGTTGCTTCAGCTCACTATCCTGCTTCAGGACAGATTCTTGGAGCCAATTTAGAAATGACAGGTCTTTTAACGGGGCTTGCAATTATCTTTGCAATTCAAGCAAACGCTATATGGGGTAAGATGCTACCCGCAATTACAACAGTAAGAAGCGTAATCGTATCTAGCTTTGTTCTTTGTGTTGCGCTTTCAAGCGTCGCTTACTATTTATAAATAAGTTCTTTAGAAGGGGTTTAAAAGACCCCTTTTTTTTCTAAATAAGATTGCAATTCTCACTCTCTTTAAAGGAGAAAAATCATGAACCAGAGATTTAAGGAATGCTTGTTAGAAGTCTACCATTCAGAGATAACTGGTGAAGTTATATTTGAATCAATGCTCCAAAACGCTAAAAATAGTGAAGAACGTTTTATCTTTGGATCTATGTTACAACTAGAGACCGAAGCAAAAGCCATCATGAGGCCTACTTTAGTTCACCTCGATCTGCCCATCGAAGAAAAAGCCTCATCTAGAGAACAGGGCATTGCTTTTGGGGAAAGCTTCAAAGAGATGTCATTTAGTGAGATCATGCAGAATATAGAGAAGTCTGTGAAGAATATATACCTACCTCAATATGAGGAATTAGGAACTTTGATCACCGAAGAAGATGAGGAGCACTTTAAGCTCGCTAAATTTATGGGTGATCATGAACGCGCATTACTTTTATCGGCAGAAAATATTAACAATAATCGCGGCGAACCCATGAAGCCAGTCACTGAAATGCTCCGCTTTCCAATATTTTTAAAAAGCTAACTGACTGTTATTTCTTAAGAAATCTTCTAAGAATCTTGATTTTCAATGTAAATAGACCTGCTTGGAAAAGCAAAGTCTGATTTATGATTTTCTACTACACTCATAATATTGAAAATAAGTTCTTGTTTGACTTGTGAGAATTTAGTGTAGTCAATAACATCCATATAACACAGAATAGTAAGATCTATAGAGCTTGACCCAAGCTCAGTTACTCTCACAAAGTTTTCTTGTCCTGGGTTTTGCACAAAATTATCACTCTCATTAATATAGCTTTCTATATCTTTACAGATATTCTTCAGTTGTTCAGCCTTTGTGCTGTAAACAAGATTTACCGTCCAAAAAATTCTTCTGTAACTCATATCTTGATGATTTATAACCTGAAGATCTGAAAGGTCTGTATTTGGAACAAACACAGGAGAAGTATCTAAGAGTCTAAGTTGGGTTGATCTAAAACCTATTGACTCAACTATGCCATGTAAGCCATCACTTATTCTAATTCTATCTCCAGGCTGGAATCTCTTTTCGCTAAGTATAAAAATACCTGCAATGATATTTTTGAACATATCTTGTGCACCCAAGGCTACAGCAACAGAAAATAGACCTAGGCCAGCTATAATTGGTCCTATTTCAATGCCCCATATATCCAACATCATTGTGACACCCACAATCCAAATCAAAACGCCAGACACTCTGCTTAACCAGGTTGTCATGGCTGGAGTTAACCAAGAGTTATCACTCAATAGATTAAGCAAAGGTTTAGTAAGATTAGCTAAAGCACTGAAGATGGTATAAATGACCAGCATTTTTACTAAGTTTGTAGCCAGGAGATCCAATGATCCACTAAAAGGTAAATAGGAAGTAATTAGATAAAGGCCAAAGGCTATAGGAATAAGACCAAACGGACCTCTTAAAGAATCGATTATTTCGTCATCTAGGGTAGTTTCGGATTTTTCAGTTAATTGAGCTATCTTATCAAGCAAATAAGTATTCATCAGGGATCTAGCAATTAACGACCCTATAAGAATACCTATACAAATAATAATATTATCAATTCCTATTCCTCTTATTCCCTGTTCCCAGGTCTCAACAATAAGACTCCAAAATTCATTAATCATTCTTGTTCCTCATCTAGTTCGTTTAACTCTTCTACTTTTTTAATTTTGGCTAATTTTATTACATTATCTTTTATCAGAACTGTTTCTATTCTGTAACCACCAATAGTTAAACCAATATTAGTATCGGGTATAGTCTGAACTTCCTCAAGAATTAAACCGCTTAAGGTCTTTGGACCTTCTGTTGGTAATTCCCATTCAAGCCTTCTATTAACCTCTCGAACCATCACATTACCTTCTATTAGATAGGTGCCATCAGCTTGAGGCATAATATCCATCTTTTCAATAGACTCTGTTGTTATCTCCCCGACTATAATCTCTAAAATTGCTCTTAATGTAATAATTCCTTCTATATCTCCATACTCATCAACAATTAGCCCAACCCTTCTGCCGGATGATTGAAAATTTGCTAATTGCTTATACAAAGGGGTATTTTCAGGAACAAATAGAGGCTCACGAAGTTCAGCTTTTAAGTTTTCTTTCGATTGAATTTTATTTCCTAAGAAATCTGCCTTTTTATTTAAAGATAAAAAACCCTGAATATTATCTATGGAATCTTCGTAACAAGGTATGTAAGTGAAATCTATAATTTGTAATTGTTTGAGTATCTCTTCTATTTCATCATTTAGATCAATGCCTATGATTTCATTTTTTGGAATCATAACGTCATTAACTGACAAATAGTCCATGTCAAAAATTCCCATTAACATTTCTTCTTGTCTTTTGGGAACTCCAGAGGTTTGTAATAAAGTTCTTAATTCTTCAGGTTTAAGTTCATCTTTATCTGTATTGTCTAGATTGATACCCATCATTTTTGTAACATTATTTGAAACGAAGCTCACTAGTGTAATTAGTGGACTTAGCAATTTTGACAATGGTTTAAGAAGATAAGAAGCAGGAAAAGCAATACTTTCAGGTTTAAGAGCAGCAATCGTTTTAGGCATCACTTCAGCAAAAATAATCATTATTATTGTCATAAAGACAGTTACCGCTAAAACAGCTGAGTCACTCCATAATCTTATTGCCACTACAGTTGCCAAAGCTGTTGAAAGAGTATGTGTGAAGTTGTTTCCGATTAAGATAACTCCTAAGAGCCTATCCGTTCTTTCAAGCAGTCTTGAAACCCTTTTTGCAGATTTATTCTTTTCTTTAACTAAATGCTTTAAACGATAACGGTTTATTGCCATCATGCTGGTTTCTGAACCAGAAAAAAAAGCTGACATAAGCACCAGAAATGCTATCAAAGCTAGGAGAATCCAAAGTGGTATTTCGCTCAATTTAAAATATCCTCGAAGGGATTTGAGATGTGAAGAGTATGTTCAAGTAATATAAATATAACTTTAAAGTCTGCATTATAACCATTTGTATGGCATTGATAGCAATAAAGATACAAATTTTCCTTGAAAGAGGTGGCTTATGCACTAGAATAGGCGCCTTTTTAAACAATACTCAAGAATTTTTATTAGATGTTAACAATTAGACTAGCTCGAGCAGGAGCAAAAAAGAGGCCTTTTTATCATGTAAGCGTGGCCGACTCTCGCATGCCAAGAGATGGAAGGTTTGTAGAGCGAGTTGGATACTACAACCCAATAGCCTCCGGTCAAGAAGTACATTTAGAACTCGATGTTGAAAGAATAGATTATTGGATATCAAAAGGTGCTCAACCTAGCGATAGAGTTTTGAACTTATTAAAACAAAACAAGGAAACACCTGAACAAACAGAGAAAAGATTAGCAGCTAAGGATCTTCAAAGACAGAAGAAGCTAGCAAAAAGATTGGCTGATAAAGAGCCAGAAGCTCCAGCAGAAGAAGTAGCTCCAGCAGAGGAAGCAGCAGAAGCTCCAGCAGAGGAAGCAGCTCCAGCAGAGGAAGCAGCTCCAGCAGAGGAAGCAGCAGAAGCTCCAGCAGAGGAAGCAGCTCCAGCAGAAGAAGCTCCAGCAGAGGAAGCAGCTCCAGCAGAGGAAGCAGCAGAGGAAGCAGCAGAAGCTCCAGCAGAGGAAGCAGCTCCAGCAGAAGAAGAGGCGGCAGAGGATAAAGAAAAAGATTCTTAATTCTCTATTGATCCCTCATGCGGTCCGATGACCGAAAAATCCTACTAGGAAAACTTGGCAAGCCTCATGGTGTAAAAGGTTTTCTTTACTTTCATTATTATGGAGAAAGCCTAAAGTCGCTTCTATCATATGAATTTTTATATCTTGAAGACTCTAGTCAAATTAAGCTGGAAAGGTTCTTTGAAAAATCTAATAGACTGATAGTGAAATTCCAAAACTATAATGATAGAGATTCTATTGAAAGTTTTAGAGACAAAGAGGTTTTTATCCCTGAATCGGAACTACCTGAATTAGAAGATGGTGAAGTTTATTTATATCAACTACAAGGATTAATTGTAAAGAATCTAAACGATACTATTTTAGGTGAAATTAAAGGTTCAATGGGAACAAAGTCTAATGAGGTTTTGATTGTTCATGGATGCAAGGAGAGCATCGATGATAAAGAAAGATTGATTCCTTACATCAAACAGGAGTTTATAAAAGAAATATCTTTGGAAGAGAATTATATAATTGTGGATTGGCCAGAAGATTTTTAGTTTATGAATTTCAATATAGTCACAATTTTTCCTGAGCTTATAGATAGCTATATAAACCATGGTCTATTAGCTAAGGCTTATGAGGGAGGTTTAATCTCTGTTAATACATGGAATCCTAGAGATTTCAGTGAAGATAAGAACAGACGAATCGATGACAAGCCTTTTGGTGGAGGTCAGGGCATGCTTTTCCAAGCTGAACCAGTTATAAAAACTATTGAAGCTATAAAAATTCAAGATAAGACACATGTTGTATTTGTTGCACCACATGGTAAGCCTTTCGATCAAAAAACAGCCCTTCGATTAAAAAACGAAGATAATCTAACAATTGTTTGTGGAAGGTATGAAGGTTTAGATAAACGAATTGAGAATTCATGCATAGATGAGGTTATTTCTATAGGAGACTATGTTCTTAACGGAGGAGAACTACCTGCTCTTGTTGTAATGGAAACTCTTTCAAGATTACAAAAAGGTTTTATAGGCAATGAAGAGTCACTCCTTGATTCTTTCAGTGAAGGTTTACTTGAACACCCGCAATACACTCGACCTGAAAAAACCATATACGGTGATGTACCTGAGGTATTACTAAGCGGAAATCATGAACTGATTAAAAGATGGAAATTAAAAGAGTCACTCCGTATCACATATGAGAATAGACCAGATATGATAAAAGACAAAAACCTTTCAGATATTGAAATAGAACTATTAAATGAAATTAAAGATGAATAATAGATAATTTATCTGCTAGAATGCGCATTTTTAATACATCATTAAGACAGTGAACAAGAATAAATACATACAAGCAGTAGAGGCCCCACAGTTGAGGGATGACATTCCAGCATTCGCACCTGGAGACACTGTTGTAGTCGATGTAAGGGTGGTTGAAGGAACAAGAGAAAGGTTACAACCCTTCGAAGGAGTAGTTCTCTCTATTAAAAGCAGAGGTTTAGGTTCTTCTTTTATTGTTAGAAAAATATCTAATGGAATAGGTGTTGAAAGAACTTTTCAGACACATAGTCCAATTATAAGCTCTATTAAAGTTAAAAGACGTGGTGATGTGCGACAAGCCAAGCTTTTTTATCTAAGAGAGAGAACTGGAAGATCTGCTAGAATCAAAGAAAAATTGAGCTAGAAAATTTCTTGCTCATCTAATTCATGAGCTCTAATCTAAGTAATTCCGAGATTCTCATTGATAACTTTATCGATGTACTTTGGCTTGAGAAGGGGTTAAGCAAAAATACTTTAAGCGCCTATCGTCATGACATAAGCTCTTTTTCCGATTGGTACAAAGGCGTTTCTCTCTTAGAAGTTCAAAGAGTCGATCTTTTAGACTATCTTTCACAACGCTTAAAAGATGGTTATAGCAGTAGGTCAACAGCAAGATCTCTTTCAAGCTTAAGAGCATTTTATTCTCATATAACGGTTAAACATAATCTTAAAGAAAACCCAACCTCTAGAGTTGATAGTCCTAAATTAGGGCGCTCTTTACCAAAAACATTATCTGAAGATGAGGTTGAAAAATTAATTAGTTCGCCTGATGTTGAGGATTATATTGGACTAAGAGATAGAGCAATGCTTGAACTCATTTACGCGTGTGGGCTAAGAGTGTCTGAACTCATCAGCTTGGATATGCTCAACCTGAATTTGAGACAAGGAGTTATCAGAGTTATCGGTAAAGGTGAAAAAGAGAGGTTGGTGCCAATGGGCGAGGAAGCTTTGGACTGGGTTCAGAGATACATAAACAAGGGTCGTCCCTATTTACTCAAAGAAGACAATAAAGTTTCTGAATTATTTTTGAGCAAACGTGGAAAATCTATGACTAGACAAACTTTTTGGTACAGAATCAAGGAATATGCGAATAAAGCATCAATAAATAAAGATCTTTCGCCTCATACCCTTAGACACGCCTTTGCTACTCATTTAATCAATCATGGAGCAGATTTAAGGACAGTTCAGCTTCTTTTAGGTCATTCCAGTCTATCTACAACTCAGATTTATACAGAAGTAGCTAGACATAGAATGAAAGAATTACATAATGAGCATCATCCTAGAGGTTAAATATGATTAATAAGCTATTTTCACGCATTTTTCTTTTACTTTTTTTATTCGCGTCAGGCTGTGGCATTGCAAATGATGAGGTTTATGACGAAAAGGAATTAAAAGAAAAATTAACTCAAATCTTACCTCAAGAAATTGACTTAATTTCTGTTGAAAAAACCGAAATGAAAGGCTTTTTTGAAGTAAATTTTGAGGGCATAGAACCTCTTTACGTGTCTTCAGATGGAAATTATTTGGTTTCAGGTGACATATATCTAATTACAACAGAAGGCTTAGTTAATAAGTCAGAAGCTAGAAGGGATTATCAAAGAAAAACCTTAATCAACAATCTCAATAAAGAGGAATTTATAACCTTCGAACCAGAAGAGATTCTTCATAATATCTACGTTTTTACTGATGTGGATTGTGGTTATTGTAGACAATTCCATAATCAAATTGACGACTATCTTAATCTTGGAATAAAAGTTAACTATTTAGCTTATCCTAGGGCAGGAATAAATTCTGATTCATTCGACAAGATATCATCAGCTTGGTGCAATGACGATCCTAATTATTCTTTAACCCTTTTAAAACAGGGTAAAAATATAGATACTAAAGACTGTAAGGACAATCCGGTTGAAAAGCATTTTAATCTAGGTAATGCAATAGGAGTTCAGGGCACACCTTCAATCATAACCAATGAAGGAAAAATGATTCCTGGTTATCTGCCACCTCAAGATTTACTTAATATTCTCGTCACTAAAAGTTAGAATTACCTCATGGATAAAAACTTTCCTAGAGTTAATCAATTACCCCCGTATGTATTTGACGAGATTCAAATGCTTAAAGCTGCAGCTAGGAAAAGAGGAGAGGATATTATTGATTTTGGAATGGGCAATCCAGATCAATCAACTCCTGAGGATATAGTTGAGAAATTAAGAGAATCAGTTTTACAAGGAAGTACTCATAGATATTCCCAATCTAAAGGAATTCCTAGACTTAGAAAATCAATTGCTGATTGGTATAAACGCAATTTTGATGTAGATCTTGATCCTGAAACCGAAGCTGTTGTCACAATGGGCTCGAAAGAAGGTTTAGGTCATTTAGCATTGGCTACCTTAGATAAGGGTGATGCAGTTTTAGTACCAAACCCCTCGTATCCGATACACCCATATGGTTTCGTCATAGCCGGAGCCGATATTAGACATGTTCCAATTGGAGAAGATATAGATTTCTTTTCAGAACTCGAATCTGCAATAACGAACTCTTACCCAAAACCAAAGATGCTTGTTCTTAATTTTCCAGGTAATCCTTCAACAGAATGTGTTGATTTAGAGTTTTTTAAAAAAATAATAAAATTTGCTAAAGATAATCAAATTTGGGTAATTCAAGATCTTGCTTATGCTGATATATGTTTTGATGGATATAAGGCGCCTTCAATTCTTCAAGTTGAAGGGGCAAAGGAAGTTGCTGTAGAGTTTTATACATTGTCAAAGAGCTACAATATGCCTGGATGGAGAGTGGGTTTCTGTTGTGGAAATAAAGATTTACTTGCAGCTCTGTCGAGAATCAAATCATATTTTGACTATGGATTATTTACACCTATTCAAGTAGCCGCTATAAAGGCTTTAGATCATGGTGATGACCATGTTAAAAAAATAAGAAATATGTACCAGTCTAGAAGAGATGTTTTGATAAAAGGCTTAAATGATGCTGGATGGGTTGTAGAGAGTCCTAAAGCAACAATGTTTGTTTGGGCCAAGATACCATCTACACATTCACATCTAGGATCTTTAGAATTTAGCAAACAATTGCTATCAGATGCAAAAGTTGCAGTTTCTCCTGGAATTGGTTTCGGAAGTTATGGAGAAGGTTATGTAAGGTTTT
>CAJWDT010000024.1 GCA_913031395.1 uncultured Gammaproteobacteria bacterium | reverse complement strand
TTAAATCTTGTATTTATCCTTGATGTGATTAAGTACTTTTTCTACTCCATCAACCATTAAGTCTATTTCTTCATCACCGATTATATAAGGAGGGCCAAGACAGATAATATCTCTGTATTCGCCTGTTCCTCCAGGGTATAGGAAAATGCCTTCTTTCAATCCCTGACTCACCACTTGCTCTGTAATCTTTTCTTCTTCATCAAAGCTCACTAACTGTTCCTTGTCTTTGACTATTTCTATACCTACAAGCAATCCTTTTCCTCTAATTTCTGCAACTAGGGGATGCTGACCTAATCGAGAAGTAAGTCTTTCTTTCAGTTTCTCGCCAAGAGGCGCTACCTTTTCGCATAATCTTTCACGTCGCAATATCTTCAGAACAGCACTAGAAGCAGCACAAGACATAGGAAGCGCGGCAAAAGTATGAAACATAACTAAGTAACCAGCATTCATAATCGATTCAGCTATTGCCTCTGTACTGTAGGTACCTGAAATAGACGCGTAACCCGAACCCATTCCCTTTCCGGCTATCATAATGTCAGGCTCAAGCCCATAATCCTCACAAGAAAATTTGAAACCTGTTCTCCCAAAGCCAGTCATTACTTCGTCGGCTATCAAGAGAATGTCATGATCTTTCAGTATTTTTTGAGCTTCTATCCAATAACCATCAGGCGGATATATTGCTCCACCGCTAGATCCGTTGACAGGTTCCATTAACAAAGCAGCAATGTTCTCTGCTCCATGATTGTTTATAACCTTTTTTAAATTATCTAAGTAATAATCTTTTGCATCAGGATGATACTTACCCAGCGGACAACGTAATGGATAGGGTGTCTCTATAGTATTTGCTGTTGGTAAATAGCTTTCCATACCTCTCTTTCTAGCTGCATGACCTGAGATTCCTGACATATTTAGCGTTGTTCCGTGGTAAGAGAGCGAACGCGTTAAGATAATTTTCTTTTCAGGTTTATTTCTACTGGCTTGGTACTGAATGGCAAGTTTAATAGCGGATTCATTTGCTTCTGAACCACCTGAAGAAAGGTGTATACGAGTTAGATGAGATGGTAACCAGTGTTGTCTCAACTCATCAACTAGTTGTTCTCTCTCGGGTGTTAAGAAAGGTGGCAAAACGTAAGTATTGTTCATTGCACTTATCTTAATTACCTCTGCAACCTCTTCTCTACCGTATCCAATATTATTAACTATGGCTCCTCCAGCCGCATCCAAGATTTTAAACCCATCTTTATTGTAGAGATATGCTCCCTCAGATTTAACAATTTCTAAACCGGAGTCTTGCGGAAGATAAGGCCATTTAATCATATTTATATAATTTGAAAGTTGTCGAGCAAGAGTAAAAATGCCATGAATACCTGAAAGGCAAGAGAAGTCCAAAGTATTATTTTGGTAAAAGCCTTAGGCTGTAATTCTTTATCTAATTTACTAATTAAAAAGAGTGCGCCTATGTTAACAATTGGCAAACCTAATGCCGCCCAAACCCCAGCAATGATGAATAAAGTGATTGGATTAGGCAGGATGAAATAGAACAAACCTGAAAGAAAAGGAATAACAAAGGCAATAATTTTAATAAGATTTATTCTTGTATCTTTTCTTTCAAGTATTAATCCTGTCGATATAAAGTAATCTGCTATGGTTCTAGTAAATGCGGCAGTACCAGAGAGTAAAGTAGAAAAGAGAACAAAGAAGGCTAACAATACAAATAACCACTTAGCCCAACTTCCAAGAACAAGTGCAAACATATTTTGCAATAAGTCTATGATCTGAATTTCCCAAAATGACGTACTTTTTAAAAGCTCTTGTAGTTCTTGGTCTTGATAAAGAACTCCAGAGCCCAGGAAAAAGAAAGGTAGTGTTCCAATCGTTATAAATAAAACCGTGAGCCATACATCGGTCTGCATGACTTTGATCCACCCCTTTGTTTTTTGAATATCCCCTTGATTATCTTGAGCATATCCTTTTTCCAAGCACCAATATGTATAAGCCATGATTTCACCGTAACTTATCCCTGTAAAACCAAACACAGCCAAAGCAAGAGCAAGATGCTCCATTGGAAAATCAAATGATAAGCCTTGATAGATTTGAGCGACATTGACTTCATAAGGCGTTGCTTGCATCGAAAAAGCTATATACATCGTTACGCATGAAAAGAACAAGACCATCACAAGGAGTATCCTCTCTAGAGCATGGTAAGAACCCCCAAAAAGAATTAACCAAGTGCCAAGACAGCAAATTAAGACCCATAGCTGAACGCTTATTTGAGGAATCATCATGTGACCAGCTTCAGCTACAGCTCCCGCAAGACCCCCCATACCAGCAAGAGATGGTATTACTCCTATAAACATAAACCATACGAGCCAGGAAGTTGTTTTCCCTTGAAGAGTAGTTTTGAATCCTGGCATGTCTGCAAAGGCTTCTAAGAAAGTTTTTCTGGTAACAACTATGTAACGACTGATTTCTGCTTGGATGATTGGCTTACTCCACATGCTCAATAAGAGCCACCAAAGCAAAGTAAATCCAGCAGCTGCTCCGAGGAGAGGCGTCATGACTATAGAACCGCTGCCAACAACACTCCCAGTTACAATTACACTTGGTCCAATATATTTAAGTCTTCCCAATAATGAATTAGGCGGGTTGTTCATAGAGTGTATTTGATGATTAATTTTTATTTATTTATAACTAAGGTGGATTTTGTATCATTTTGTGGAACAATTCATTTTTTTTATTCATTTCCTACAAAATAATCTTAAAAATGAAATTCAAACTTAAATCTGGTTTAGACATAGCTGCAAGTTCATGGGGAAAGGAAGCAGATCCTCTAGTTGTTTTGATGCATGGCGGAGGGCAAACAAGACATGCATGGGGTAAGACAGGAGAGGTTTTAGGTAATTCAGGTTTTCAGGTAGTCGCAATAGATTTAAGAGGTCACGGTAATAGTGATTGGCATCCTGAAGGTGATTATTCTATAGACGGATATAAATCTGATTTAATTTCCATTTTAGACCAATTAAAAAAACCAGCTTCACTAGTAGGGGCTTCTCTAGGAGGTATGATTGGTTTTTCTTTGGCGGGCGATAAAGACTTCAAAAACTTAGTAACTTCCTTGGTTATGGTCGATATAGGTTTATATCCAAACCAACAAGGGGCAGATCAGGTGATTCAATTTATGCAGTCTGGCAGTGAAGGTTTTTCAAGTCTAGAAGAAGCGTCGGATGTAATTTCTGGTTACTTACCTCATCGAAAAAGACCAAGAGACAATAGAGGATTAGAAAAAAATTTAAGATTGAGAGAAGACGGAAGATATTATTGGCACTGGGATCCAAAATTCATAGAAGGAAGAACTAACAGGAAAGAAGGAGAACAAAAAGCAGCCAATACAGAGATAGCTAAAAATATAAAAATACCTATTTTATTAATCAGAGGCGCTCTTAGTGATGTGGTTACACAAGAGGAAGTGAATGATTTTTTAACTGCATTACCTCATGCAGAGTTTAAAGAAATTGAGCAAGCGGCTCACATGATTGCAGGAGATAGAAACGATATATTTGCTGCTTCTGCAATAGACTTCTTAAAGAGAATTACCTTATAAACTGGAAGATATTCAAACCGGCATCTGCTAATATTTAATTATATGATTATAGGGTTAACAGGCGGCATAGGTAGCGGGAAAACAGCCGTTTCTGATAGTTTTGAATCTCTTGGAATAGATGTTGTTGATGCTGATCTTGCCTCAAGAGTGGTTGTTCAAAAAGGTAAACCTTGCTTACTTAAAATAGCTCAACACTTTGGGGAAGATATACTTACTAAAGAGGCTGAGTTAGATAGAGCTAAATTACGAGAAATAATTTTTAAATCAGAAGAAGAAAAGAATTGGTTGGAATCTTTGCTTCATCCAGCTATAGCCAATCAGATCCAAGATGAATTAAATGCTTCAAAAAGTCCTTACACAATTCTAGTTTCTCCTCTTCTTCTTGAGACTAATCAAAAAGATTTCTGTTCTAAAGTTCTAGCGGTAGATGTTCCTGTAGAGACCCAGGTTGAAAGAACATTAAAACGAGATGGTGTATCTAAAGAACAGGTTCAGGCTATTATTAATTCACAAATATCTCGCAATGACAGATTGAATCTAGCGGATGAGGTAATAGTAAATGATGGAACTTTAGAAGATCTTGAAATTGCCGTAAAAATTCTTCACGAAAAATTCCTATCTTTATGATGTATGTAAAATGTCCAGAATGTGGGGAAAAAACGGAGTACTCAGAGAATAATGAGTATAGGCCTTTTTGCTCTAGCAGATGTCAGCTTCTTGATTTAGGTGCTTGGGCTAGCGAATCTCATAAAATAGCTGGAGAAGAACTTGTAGATATAGACGAAGATTTTGAAACGAAGCATTAGCTTCGATAGTCGCTATTTATTAGTACGTAATCTTCAGAAAGATCTGAAGTCAACGCCTTAAATTTTTTCTTACCTAGACCTAAACTGATATTGATATTTATGTCTTTTTTCTTCATTTCTTTAGAGGCAAGTTTTTCAGAATATCTAGAGTCTATAAATCCTCTTCTCACCAAAGGTTGATTGTTTAGTTTTATTTCAACTTTATCAATATCAGCAACAGATTTATCTCGACCAACTGCTGAAAGGATTCTGCCCCAATTTGCATCACTACCAAACATTGCTGTTTTGACTAGAGGTGATTCAGCAACTGTAAAGGCTACAGATTTAGCTTGCGCAAGATTTTTTGCCTGACTGACTTCCACTGTGATTTTTTTTGTTGCCCCTTCGGCATCCTCTACTAACAATTCTGACAGTTCTTTGAAGACTTCAGAAATTATTTTTGCAAGTTTACTTTCGGCAGAGGAGCCTTTTAATATTTTTTTGTTTAAATTCCCATTTGTAGCAAGTAAAGAAGAATCATTAGGTGAGGTATCTCCATCAACTGTTATAGTTTCAAAGCTTTCACTTAAAGCGTCTTGATGAATTTTATTCAGTGTGCTTTGGCTAATATCTGCATCAATGAATACGAAACTTAATAAAGTAGCAAAGTCTGGCCTTATCATGCCTGACCCTTTTGCAAAGCCTGTTACATAATAAGCAGTCTTACCAATTTTTAGTTCTTTGGAAACTATTTTGGGTTTTGTATCTGTTGTCAAAATTGCACTAGCCGCTTTTTTCCAATTTTTTTCTTCTGTAGCAATCATTGCTGATCTGAATGCATTTAAATAGCTTTTAACAGGTAATGGCTCGCCTATAACGCCTGTAGAGAAAGGAATAATATTCTCTTTTTTTATTAGAGAATCTTTTGCTATCTGACTGCAGTAAGACTTAACATCTTTAAGTCCATTTGGACCCGTAGCTGCATTTGCATTTCCTGCGTTGATAAGAAGAATCTTATTTTCTTTAGAGAGATTTAACAAATTCTGAATAGCAAGCTGCACGGGTGCGGCCCTCAGTTTATTTGAAGTGAATTTACCGCTTAATTTTGATTTAGGTGGTAACTTAACTATCAGACTGTCATCTCTGGAGCCATATCTTGTATTACTTGAAGCAGTACCGAATTCTATACCTTCAATGTTGTGAATCTTTTTTGCCATTATTTCTTTCTAGAATTTTTCTTGGCCATTTTAGCTTCAGCCCTTCTTAGTCTTCTATTTCCTTGTCCTTGTCCTTGTCCCTGTGACGCAGATTCTTCAGGTGGAGTAGGTGATAAAGCCGACATAGGACTTTGATGATCTAGAGATTGCTCTTGATTTTGTTTAGGTAAATTCAGACCTCCTGAATCTTCAAGTTCTATTTCTACCCTTGAAAGAAATCTAATGCCTTCAAGTCTTATTTTATTTAAAAGATTCTCAAATAATTCGAAGGACTCTCTCCTAAATTCTAGCTTTGGATTTTTGCTTGCATAACTTCTCAAGCCTATGCCTTGTCGAAGTGCATCAACTTCTGCTAAATGGTCTTTCCAAGCACTATCAATTATTTGAAGAAGAATTTGCTTCTCAAAATCTCTCATGACTGAGCCAACAGTATTACTTTTCTGTTTGTAAGATTCTTTAGCTAATACAAGGATCTTATTTTCTACACCTTCACGTGTGATAGTGTGATCACTTTTAACCCATTCTTTGATGGGTATTTGAAGTCCAAAAATATTAGAAAGTGAACTCTCCAAAATATCTACATTCCATTCGTGGGGTTCAAGCTCATTAAGAGTCACTGTATCTATTTCGTCTGAGACAACTGTTTCTCTCATAGAATCGAGAAGTTCAGTAATTACATCGGCTTCCAAGATACTATTTCTTTGAGAATAAATGATCTGCCTTTGTTCATTGGCCATATCGTCGTATTCAAGTAACATTTTTCTGATATCAAAATTTCTTCCTTCAACTCTTTTTTGAGCTCTTTCTATAGCTCCACTTAACATCCTATGTTCAATTGATTCACCATCTTCAAGACCAACCCTTTGCATAATGTTTTTGAATTGATCAGAAGCAAATATTCTCATCAAATTATCTTCTAGTGATATGTAAAATCTTGAGGAGCCAGGATCACCTTGTCTACCTGATCTACCTCTGAGCTGATTATCCATCCTTCTTGACTCATTTCGCTCTGTACCAATAACATGAAGGCCTCCAGAATCAAGAACACTTTTATTTAGTTCCAGCCAGTTATTCTTAAGTTCTTCTTTTTTATTCTTATCAGAATCAGTATTAAGTTTTTCATTCTCAGCTTCCCAATTGCCTCCAAGCACAATATCTGTTCCTCTGCCGGCCATATTAGTTGCAATTGTCACGACACCAGGTTTACCAGCTTGGGAGATAATCTCAGCCTCTTTTGCGTGATTCTTAGCATTGAGGACTTGATGTTCAAGACCTTCTTTTTTTAATAATCCTGACAGTAACTCAGAACTTTCCAATGAGGCTGTACCGACTAAAATTGGATTTCCTTTAGCTTTGAAGTCCTTTATTTCTTCAATCACAGCTTTATATTTCTCTGATTGGGTTAGATAGACCAGATCATTTTTGTCGTCTCTAATCATTGGTTCATTAGTAGGGACTTCAAGGACATTGAGACCATAAATCTCTGCAAATTCCTCCGCCTCTGTTGAAGCCGTACCTGTCATACCTGACAACTTCTCATATTGTCTAAAATAATTTTGAAAGGTACATGAGGCAAGAGTTTGACTTTCCATTTGTATAGGAACATTTTCTTTTTGCTCTATTGCTTGGTGCAAACCATCGGCTAGCCTTCTTCCAGGCATAGCTCTTCCAGTATTTTCATCAATAAGTACTACTTGTCTTTCTTGAACCATATAGTCAATATCTTTGTGAAAAAGGAAATGAGCTCTTAAAGAAGATTGAATATAATGAAGAAGTCTCAAATTTCCAGACGAGTAAAGACTTTGATCGTCTTCGAGTAAATTATCTCCTTTTAGGAGGTTCTCTATAAAATCATGGCCTACATCAGTGAGTTCTACTTGCTTTGATTTTTCGTCGATGATGAAATGTCCAGTATTCGGCTGAGCTTCTTCCACTTCAATTTCTTCATCAACAATTTGTTCCTCCAGCTTTGGAATAAATTTACTTATTTTTTGATAAATTTCAGCAGTATTTTCGGCTGGCCCTGATATCACTAAAGGCGTTCTAGCTTCATCTATAAGGATAGAATCAACTTCATCTATTATGGCGAAGTAATAATCGCTCATCATTCTATCCTCAGTATTTACAACCATATTGTTTCTGAGAAAATCGAAACCAAGTTCATTGTTGGTAGCGTAGATCACATCAGCTTCATAAGCTTTTTTCCTTTCTTCAAGCTGCTGTCCTGGGATGATAAATGCGACTTCCATATCAAGATTTTGATATATAGGCTTCATCCATTCTGCATCTCTTTTAGCCAAATAATCATTTACTGTTACAAGCACAACTTTTCTTTGAGTAATTGAATTTAGGTAAGAAGGTAAAGTTGCAACTAAGGTCTTACCTTCACCTGTTGCCATTTCTGCTATTTGGCAATTATGTAAAGCAATACCACCGATAAGCTGGCAATCATAGTGGCGAAGTCCAAGTTGTCTTTTACTAACTTCTCTAACTGTTGCAAATGCTTCAGGAAGCATTGAGTCTAGGGATTCCCCATTATTGAATCGATCGATAAATTCATTCCTTTTACTTTTTAGAGTTATTTCGTCAAGCAAAGAGAATTCTTCTTCAAGTGAATTTATTTTATTCACTAAAGGTTGTACTTTTTTAATTATTTTTTGGTTTTTTGAACCAAAGATTTTATCTAATAGACCCATAAAAATTTGATAGCGGCAATTCTATCAGGTGAGAACCATTTATCTGAAAAAAATTAACCTGAACTTGGATCAATAATAGGATCTAAATAAGTAATCGGTGAGTTATCTGCGTCATCATAGGTAACTACTTCCCAAGTATCAGGATTAGCGATTAGCTCTCTTAGCAGCGCATTATTAACGGTATGACCTGATTTATAACCCTCAAAAGACCCTACCAAGTTGTGACCGAGTAAGTAGAGGTCGCCAATTGCATCGAGAATTTTATGTTTCATCATCTCGTTTTCTAGTCTCAAACCATCTTCATTAAGTATGCTTTCTTCTCCTATAGCGATAGCATTTTTTTGGCTAGCAC
Source organism: uncultured Gammaproteobacteria bacterium (assembly GCA_913031395.1). GTDB lineage: Bacteria > Pseudomonadota > Gammaproteobacteria > Magnimaribacterales > Magnimaribacteraceae > Magnimaribacter. Next base: position 8,817 of record CAJWDT010000024.1, on the reverse strand, counting down.
CCAAGGCAAGATTATTTTCTTTTAAGGCTTCTAGGTCACTCATAGGACCAAAAGTTCTTGCTCTGCTAACTTCTTTTACAAATGACGTGCTATTGAAATTGATGGATGCTTTTGTTCCATGTTCTTTGTGTACCGGATGGTCCCAAACTCCTGTAAATGCTACCTTAAATCCTTCAAAAGGAGACACTTGTGCCCAGGCATCATCGAATGGAACCCTAACAGTTTCTTTGATCCGAATGAATTTTTTTGGCACTTCTTGTTCATGGAGCCCTGCTGATTGAATCAGAAACACAAAAGGCCCAGCGCTTCCATCCATGATAGGAATTTCCGCTGCATTCACTTCAACATAAGCATTATCAATTCCTAATCCTGCCATTGCAGATAATAGATGCTCAACGGTTGAAATCTTTACATTCTTCCATGTTAGAGAGGTAGACATTGTGGTGTCACCAACATTTTCTGCTCTTGCCTTTATCTCTACAACAGGATCTAAATCTACTCTCCTGAATATAATTCCAGTGTCCGGTTCTGCGGGCAACAACTTCAGCGTTATAGGCTCGCCACTATGCAGTCCTATGCCGAAGGCTTTTATAGAATTAGAAAGGGTGCGTTGAGCTAACATATCTTTATTTTACTATATTTGATTTAGTTAATTTTATTTTGTCTTGCGATTTCGAATAACAGTATACCTGTGCTAACAGAAGCATTAAGACTATCCATTTTTTGAGACATATCAATTTTGATCAACTCGTCACAATTTTCTCGAGTTAATCTTCTGATTCCTTTATCTTCCGAACCAATCACCAGAGCAAACTTTTTTGAATATTTTACTTGATCATGAGAGGCATTAGCCTGAAGGTCACTACCGTAAACTCTGACCCCACAATCCTGCAATTTATTAATAGTCCTCACAATGTTAGTGACAACAACAAAGGGAATAAGTTCTGAAGCTCCACAAGAAATTTTTCTAACCGTTGGGGTGAGATGACATGATCGATTTTTCGGCACTATAACCGCATCGACATCACAACCCGCCGCACTTCTTAAACAAGCTCCAACATTATGAGGATCTGTTAAACCCTCTAGGATTAAGATTTTAATATTTTCATTTTTTAGAATACTTTCAAGAAAGTCTTCAGATTCTTCAGACCTTTTATTGCAGACAACAGCAATATTTTGATGATTTATTTCTTTAAAGTTGTCTTCAAAAAATGAAGTTTTTTCTTTAATAACTTCAATCATATGTATATTTGAATCTTGCACGATAGATTTAACTCTTTCATTCCGAGACTCAGCTGTGATGAGTGTTCTAACAGATTTAGGTCTTGTTTTTATAATTTGAGATACTGCGTTAAGTCCACAAACAAATTCTTCTTCTAAATTAAGTTTCATTTTAAAAGCCTAAGATCAATTTTTTGGGAAAATACTTCAACTTTATCTATAGTTGCTTTTACTTCATCACCCAACGAATAAGAGTGTCGAGAGCTGTTACTTTGAAGCATTTTACTATCTTCATCAAAGACATAATATTCATTACGAGGTAAGTACTTTATATGACAAAGCCCTTCAATATTTATTCCTTTTAGAAGAATAAATAGACCAAAATTTGTAACTCCTACTATTTGACCATCAAAAGTTTCACCTACATGCTCTGAAGCAAAAGCACACTTCAGATGTGTTAAGGCCTCTCGTTCAGCTTTTTCTGCAACTCTTTCTTTAATAGAACATTCTTTGGACAATTCCATGAGTTCATCAAAAGTATATTCAGGGTTGTTGTTGGGTTTTTTTTCAGTGGCAGTTATTAATCCATTATTAGAGCGTATTAAGGATTTGATGACTCTATGTACGAGAAGATCGGGGTATCTTCTTATAGGTGAGGTGAAATGAGAATAGGACTCATAGTTTAAGGCGTAGTGACCAGCCACCTCAGCTTCATAGGTAGCAAGACTCATTGAGTACAAGATTTGTGAATGAATGATGCTTTTATCTTTTCTATCTTTAGCTAAATCCGCTAGGGCGGTTAACTTTTTAATATCGCTGCCATCTTTCAGGTCCGCATTGATTTTTCTACTCCTGAGAAATTTTTCCAAGATTTTTATTTTTAAAATATCTGGTTTTGGATGAACTCTATATACCGAAGGGATTGAGTTCTTTAAACACAAGTTAGCAGCCGAAATATTTGCTGCAAGCATGAACTCTTCTATCATCATGTGTGAAATCTCTCTTGGAGAATCTACAAATTTTGAGATCTTTTGGTTGTCTACTTTAGGTATGAAATTTGGAACTTCAAGCTCTAATGAACCTCTTTCATTTCTATTAGATTTTAACCTTTTATATATCTCCAAGAGTATTCTTAAGGATTTGTCATAAGGTTTTTTGAATTGATTTTTTTCAACTTCTTTCGTCACAGTTCCATAAGTTAATCTAGACTTAGAATTAATTATCGCTTCAAAGAATGAAGCATCAGTTAAGTTGCCTTCTTTATCTACAATAGTCTTACAGACTAGACAAAATCTATCTTCATTAGGCTTCAAAGAACATAAATCATTACTTAAAACTTCAGGCAACATAGGAATAACTTTTTGTGAGAAGTAAACAGAAGTACCTCTTTCGAAAGCTTCATTATCGAGGTTGCTCCCTCTATCTATAAAGCGGCCAACGTCAGCAATAGCTACATATAATATTAGATTACCATCTTCATCTTTTTCTCCTAAAACAGCATCATCAAAGTCTTTGGCACTTTTTCCATCTATAGTGACAAATACCTTATCTCTAAGATCAAAAACGGAATCATTGTTAAATTGTTTTTCTTTAAGCTTCTTAGATTCGTTAATAACTGCTTTTGGCCATTCCCTTTTTAATTGATGATTTGTTACAGCCATTTCATAAGCTAAGTTAAATTCATTATCTAAATCAAATAAGTAGATCATATTTGCTTCAGGTAGGGATTCCGGTGTTGGCTGCTTATGCATTATGAATTTACCGATTCCACCATCCTTGGGTTTTTTTGAATGAGGATCGTTAATTAAGATTCTTAAATCCCTTTCATAACCTAGAGGACTGGTATAGAGCCTTTTACCTCTTTGAAAAATCTTTCCTATGAATTCATTTGTGTTTTGTTCTAAGACTTTATGGATTTTCCCCCATCCCTTTTCGGTTAAAGAGAATTGTACAAGATCACCCGGCATCGCCTTAAATAGTTCATTTTTACCAAGCTTATACTGAGAATCATACTTAAGATCATCAACATAAAACCCTCTAGATTTATTAGATTTTTTTACAATCCCTCTCAAATGATGAGAGATTTTTTTAGATGATTTTTTCAAACTATTTACAAAAGAAATTTCTTTGGGATAGACCCTGTTAGATCATTTTAAATGAATAAGCGCTTTTAAAGTTTTTTTTGTCTTGAGATGAGGTTGCTTGCTTTTTACTTAGTCAGTAAAGTTATCTGCATGCATATAGGGATAATTATTTCTTTACTATTTATTAGCGCTTTATTTTTTCTTTGGCAATACTCAAAAGGAGAGCAAGTAGGAAGAAGAATTGGGTTTTTGTTAAATATATGGGGCGCCGTAATTGTGTTCTATCTACTTATGGTAGTTTTCTTTTAATTGGAGTAAACATGTCTGTAAAACATTATGACTGGTCCGCATATCATGCATATGTAAGGCCAAATAAAATTGCTATTAGAGATCTAAGTTCAAACCAGTTGCTTACTTATAAGGAGCTTGATGATCGAGCCTGTCTTTTAGCAAATTGGCTCCAAAAGGCTGGAGTAGGTAAGGGAGATAGAGTGGCAATTCTTTCGCAGAATTGTGCAGAATTTTTTGAATTAGAATTTGCTTGCGCCAAAATAGGGGCAATAGAATTACCATTGAATTGGAGATTAACAAAACCTGAACTCGAATATATTCTCAATGACAGCACTCCAAAAGTGCTTATCTATGATCATTCTTTCTCAGAAATTTCTGCTGAATTAACAAATGACTGTAATGTTTCTGCTTCTCTTGAGATAGAAAAAGAGAATCTGGATAGTCAATATGAATCAGCATTAAAAGAATCTAATCATACTTATGAGAAACCAGAAATTGATCAAGAAGATTTAATTATGATTATGTATACATCAGGTACAACGGGTCATCCTAAAGGCGCAATGATTAATCATCAAATGCAGCTATACAATGTGATCAACCTTGCATCTCCTGCATATGTAGGTCCTGATACGGTCCAGTTAGTTGTTCTTCCTCTCTTCCACACAGGTGGAATGAACTGTTATGCCAATCCTGTTTTGCATAATGGAGGTGAAATTATTCTTATTCGAGACTTTGATCCTGGATTGGCTTTATCTATTTTAGGAAATTCAGATTACGGCGTAAGTCATTTTTTTGCTGTTCCCGCTCCATACCAATTCATGATGAATCACCCGGAGTTTGATAAGACAGACTTATCGAATCTCAAAATTGCTGGAATTGGAGGCGCTCCTTGTGCTGAGGCCATTTTAAAAACTTGGGCCGATAGGGGTGTGGCTATGATCCAGGGATGGGGGATGACCGAGACCAGCCCCGGAGGAATAGGACTCCCTGCAGAGGATGCTGAAAGAAAACTCGGTTCAGCAGGAAAACCTCTTATGCATACAGAGGTAAAAGTGGTTGATGATGAAGGACAAGAGTTGCCATGGGGAGAGGTTGGAGAACTTTATATAAAAGGACCAAATATTACACCTGGGTATTGGAATAATCCTGAAGCAACCAAAAATTCTTTTGAAGATGGCTGGCTAAAAACTGGAGATGCAGCAAGATTTGACGATGAAGGGTTCGTATATATTGTTGATCGTTGGAAAGATATGTATATTTCAGGCGGAGAAAATGTTTATCCTGCTGAAGTTGAGAATGTTCTTTATCAACTTCCTCAGATCGCAGAGGCAGCAATAATTGGAGCTCCAGACGAAAGATGGGGAGAAACGGGAGTTGCTTTCATAAGCTTAAAGCCTGAAATGCCTCTTGAAGAGAAAGATGTTATTCAGCACTGTATAAATAACTTAGCAAAATTTAAAGTTCCTAGCTCAGTTAAATTTATTGACGCTTTGCCTAGAAATGCAACCGGAAAGGTATTAAAAAGAAATTTGAGGGAAGATTTATTGGGTACCGATGTCCCTGCGATCAGTTAAAGAATGATGAAATTATATGATTTTCCAGGTGCACCTAATCCTAGGCGAGTTAAAATTTTTGCCGAAGAAAAAAATATTACTTTAGATCTTATCAATTGCGATATGGCAAAAAGGGAACACAAGTCCCCGGAGTTTTTAAAGAAGAATCCAAGTGGAAAGATACCTGTTTTGGAACTAGAAGATGGCAGATGTATTGCAGAATCTATTCCAATTTGTAGATATCTTGAAAGTTTGGTTCCTGAGCCTAATTTATTTGGTGAAGACGCTTTTGAGATATCTTTTATTGAGAGTAGAAATCGGCATATTGAGCTCGAATTATGGACACAAATTGGAACTTCATGGGTCAATGGTCCGATTGTAGGATCCATGGGATTATTTAAACAAATTCCAGATGCTAAAAAAGCTAGTGATAAAAATGTTGTAGCTTATTTCGAAAGGTTGAATAGTGAATTTTCCGTTTCTGAGTTTGTAGCAGGTAATAGATACTCGGTTGCAGATATTACCTTGCTTTCAGCTATAGACTTTGCTTCAAGCATGGTGGATCTAAAACCTTCTGAAGATTTAACAGATCTTTATAGGTGGCATAATTTAATGCTAGCAAGATCTAGTTCACAGGTTTAATTTATTTATGCAGACTAGACATCCTGAGCTAAACAAAAGAGCACAAGGATGGTTAAATTTTTTGTATCTCAAAGCTACCACTCCTGATGATTGGTCTGAGGACGGTTCTCCAAACGAATGGTGGGATCAGACCTCTACCGCTCCTATGTGTTCTTTCCCAAGATTTGATTTGCAAGAGTCCACATATGCCATAGGTTTGATGGCTGACAAGACTCCTGCTTGGAGAGAAGTGTATTCAGAAATTCTAAATGAAATTGCAGAACGCTCTATAACTTATTGGGCGGCAGTTGATTGGCTAACTCAATTTGGCCATGATCCTGATAGACTCAATTACCCTGAAGCATGGAAAGGAACACTAATTCCAGAAGAATTTTGGGGCGATTACGATGCTCCTGGATGGACTGCTAATGGTGTTGCTCCTTGGGGGTTTCATGCTGACCCCATAGGCGCAGATGGCAATTTATTTTTTAAGGGTTGGCTGAATTTAACTCAATCTTTGCACACTTATGTAAGTGGATATAATAAATGGTCAACACCTTTTAATGTAGCTGGGGCATATAATTCTAGATTTGAATGGACCCAGCATCAGTTAGCTGACCACTTACACCAGCAATGGTCTAAAACTCCCATGGGACCCCATTGTGAAAATACCAAGGCATGGCCTTTTTGTTTGTCTGCAGCAGGTCTGGGGCTAATGATGTACGATAAGATTTTTGATAATAATTTTCATAGTTCATATTCAAACTGGTTATCTTTTACCAAGGATAAATATTACGGGTTTAATAAGAATGGATCTTTAGAATGGGTCACTATGTATTTTGACGAGATTAATGATCATCATCATAGAACGTTGCCTACACATGGTCTTGCAGTAGCCTTTTACGCAAAACCGCAAGATCCCCAGTTCGCTGAACTGCTTTATCGAGGAGCGATCAATTTTCTAGGATGGGATAATCCATCCAATCCAATAACTAATGAATTCATACCAGATCCAAGAATGTTTGCCCTAGGATTAACCATGTCTAAGGAATTCGACGATCAGGTTACTCATGAAAGATTAAGGAAATATGCAGAAGAAAATTTTGAACCTCATTTTTTTGGGCTTAATGATAGTCAATTCGGATTTTGGTTTAACCTGGGAGAGAAATGGCCTAGAGGTCAATTGTCTGCATTGGCAATGTGTGCTGAGGTCTGTGAACCTGAAGCGTGGGAAAATCTTTTTAATAAACCAAATTTGACTAAATTTTATTCACCAACCATTCAAGGCATAGATTTTCCAGCTTTATTTGTTGAAAAGGCCTTTCATGATGATCAGCAAGGTAAGCTATATTTTGGTATTTGTGACGGTGATAAAACGAAGACAAATCAGAAAACAGCTATAGAGGTTATCAATCTTCCTGATGTTAACTCAATATCAATCTTGTGTGATGAAAAAGAATTTAGAGATTACACAATCATAGATGATTCTAAAATATCCATAAATACGGAAGTAAGAAATCATAATTTTGAAATTAGGACAGGTTATTATTTAACAAAGCAAGAAGAACAGGATTTAAATAAAAAACTCAAAGATATCCAAAAACCAGAAACGGAAAGATCCAATCAATCTTCCGGTTTAACTTCAAGATTAATTCTACCTTCTAATCTTAATTCGTGTGGTTGTTGTTGATACTTCATTTAAATAAATTTAATGTAAGTTCTATTAGTTTAAGATATTGATTTTATGTCTCTCGCAGAATTTTCGTTAAAAGGTAAAAAAGCTCTAGTTATAGGTGCAAGACGAAATATGGGAAAAGGTTTCGCCTTGGGCCTAGCCGAAGCAGGAGCTGATGTTGCAGTCACAGATTTGAATACTGAATCTGGTCAGCTTAATGCGGTTAGTGAAGAAATTAAGGCCATGGGAAGAGAGTCGTTATGTATCAAGACTGACATTTCCTCTCAGAAAGATGTTAAGTCAATGGTAGACCAAGTTATGCTTGAGTTCGGAGGCATTGATATTTTGATGAATGTTGCCGTCATGTATCACATGAAATCCGTTGTCGATTTAGATGAAGAAAGTTGGGAGAAACTGAGTAATGTTAATCTAAAAGGTTACTGGCTTACTATTCAGGAAGTTGCTTCCATAATGAAGAAGCAAGGTAGCGGAAGCATAATTAACTTAACCTCTAGAGGAGGTCTTAAAGCTCACGCCGACAAGGCTATGGGTAACTATGCAATTGTTAAATCCGGCATAGCTATGATGACAAGACAATATGCTAGATATCTGGGACCTCACAATATACGAGTTAATGCAATTGCCCCTTCTTTAGTTGAATGGGAGGAATTTCCAGGACAAGAAAATTTAGATAATAAAAAATCAAATATTCAAGAAAAGAAAAAAGAACTAACAGAACAAGAAAAATTTGAGGCTTGGTCAACTGGACCAGAAAATATACCTTTAGGGCGTGTTGCAACTTTTAATGAGATGGCAAATGCCGCTGTTTTTCTTGCATCTGATGCTTCTAGTTATGTTAATGGTACGATTCTAAACGTAGATGGCGGTTACATGGCATGATTTTTGATTGGGAATTTAACCATCTTGGAATGATGGTAACTGATCGTGATGAGATTTTGGCCTACTACCAATCAATAGGATTAGGAGTTAGTGTAGGGCCACAACCATTGTTGCCTTATGCAGAAGGTGAAGGAGAGATAACTTTTTTTAGAGAACTTGATGGCGACCCAATATCTCATAAATATAAAACAGGTGGGGTTCATACTTTCAAAGATGGTCAGTCACAAATTGGAAACTGTCAGCTTGAAATTTATCCAATGAAACCAGGTCCCGGTATGTTTATAAGTAGATACTTGGAGAAGAAAGGTGATGGTATTAATCATATAGCTTTCAATACAAATGATATCGAGAGAGATACACAATATTTTATAGATCGTGGATGTGAGTTAGTTTTTAAGGTCACCACAAATGGTAAAACTATAGAAAACTACATAGACACAAGGCTACACGGAGATTTGATGATCTCCTTGAG
>CAJWDT010000023.1 GCA_913031395.1 uncultured Gammaproteobacteria bacterium | reverse complement strand
CAACACAGCAAGAGAGCATTCTTTTTCTTTAAATGATTTCTTAAATTACGCGACTATTGATAAAAGAGATATTTACAAAATCAGAAAAGGCGATACCTTTAAAATTACCAAGAGTTTTAGAAATGGAGATGTTTTCCAAATTGATCTTGATAGCGAAAGAAGCAAAAGAGAGAAGTATTTTGTTTTATCAGAGGATCTAAAAAATTCTTTCCTTACTAAGGTCACCGAAAACTCCTAGGTCATCATGAAAGGCTATTTAAATATAGCATTCAAAGGGTTATTAGTACTTCTTTTCCCCTTTCTGATTTTATTTCTAGGTCTCTTCTTTGATTTTTTTGGTAAACAGCAAGACACTGGGATTATTCAAGAATCTCGAGCACCTTTTCTTAATGCCAATATAGAAGATTATGATAAAAAAAGAATATTATTTGGCGACCTTCATGTACATACCACTTATTCCCTTGATGCATTTCTTGGAAATCTTCCAATATTAGAGGGAGAGGGTGCGCATCCTGTTGCTGATGCATGTAACTTTGCTAGATTTTGTGCGAATCTAGATTTTTTCTCTGTTACAGATCATGCAGAATTTCTAACTAGAAGGGAATGGGAAGAAACAATAGAGTCATTACAAGACTGTTCAGTAATTTCTAATCAAGTGGATGAAGAGGAAATTATTCCTATATTAGGGTGGGAATGGACACAATCAAGCTTGAGACCGCAAGACCACTATGGTCACAAAAATGTGATCCTTAAATCAATTAGCAATAATCTTCCAGCACGACCAATTGGAGCTCCAGATCATACCTTCTTTCAAGGAATTGTAGACGCACCAATTTATGCTTTATACGGAGCTCTTCTTTATGATTATAAAAATATGCAGAGTTATTTTGATTATAGGCAAAGACAATTAATTATAAGAAATCAAGAATATTGTGATGATGAAACTCACGTAAAAGATTTACCATTAGATTGCCTTGAAAGAGCAGAGAAACCATCTGATTTATATAGAAAATTAGATGAGTGGGAGGTTGAGGCGTTGGTTATACCTCATGGAACTGCTTGGGGAAACACTTCTCCGCCATTGGCAAGTTGGAAAAACCAGCTCAATAGTAAAGAGCATAATGCAAAGTATCAAAATCTAATTGAAATCTTTTCAGGGCATGGTAATTCAGAAGAATATCGCTCTTGGGAAGAATTTAAAATTCTTGAAGAAGAAAAAGTCTGTCCTTCTCCGAATGAAAATTATTTACCCGATTGTTTTCAGGCGGGAGAAATAATTAAAGAGAGATGCAGAGTTGCTGCTGGTAGTGAGGAAACATGTAATAGCAGAGCAAGTGATGCTAGAGATAATTTTACCAAAGCTAATCCATTTGGATTATTAACAATACCAAACCATACTCCAGGTGAATGGCTTGATAGTGGTCAGTGTAGAGACTGTTATTTACCTGCATTTGAATATAGACCGAAATCTTCGATTCAATATGCGTTAGCCCTTAGAAACTTTGAAGATAAAGAATCTAAGGCTTATAGATTTGGTTTTATAGGGTCCAGTGATAATCATTCAGCAAGGCCTGGAACAGGATTCAAGGAGATAGATAGGACGAAAAATACCGATTCTAAATATAAGTCTTCAAATTCTTTACAGGGCCTTGGTCAATCAGAATTGAATTATGCAATTCCTAATTCAATAGAAATTAATTTGGAACAAATGGTTAATCGTACTAGACCGAGTCAGCCTGAAAGAGTTTCATCTTTCTTATACACAGGCGGATTGATTGCAACACATGTAACACAGAAGAATAGAGATTCACTCTGGAAATCCCTGCAAGCAAGAGAAGTTTATGCAACTAGTGGAGAAAGAATCCTTCTCTGGTTTGATCTAGTTAATCATCCTTCGGAAGAAATAAAACCCATGGGAAGTGAATTCTTCATGACTAAAAACCCAAAATTCCAAGTAAGAGCTTTAGGCTCTCAAAAGCAAAGACCGGGTTGTAGCTTTAATAATGAGCTCGACTTTAATTCATTAAATGAATTATGTAATGGAGAGTGTTTTAATCCTATAGATGAAAGAAACAACATTTCAAGGATAGAGGTAATTAGAATTAGGCCTCAAACTTATCCCGATGAACCTATTGAGACTTTGATCCAGGATCCATGGAAGGTCTTGGAGTGCGAACCTTCTCAAGAAGGTTGTTTAGTGGAATTCGAAGATCAAAATTTTAATGATGCAAATAGAGAAATAATTTACTACGTAAGAGCCATTCAAGAACCTTCTGTTTCAATAGCTGCTGCCAATTTAGCATGTGAGGTTGATCAATCAGGCAAATGTATAAAAGTAAATTTATGTGGTGATGTTAATGGTCAGGGTGAGGGCGATTGTTTAGCAGAGAGCGAAGAGAGAGCTTGGTCTTCTCCCATCTTTATTAAATTTTCTGGAAATTAGATTTATACATTTTATCCAAAACGGCATTTACATATTTATGCCCGTCCGCTGCTCCATATTTTTTTGATAATCTAATACTCTCATTAATAATGATGGGTACATCAGTATCAGTAAAAAGCATTTCATAAGTAGCAAGTCTAAGGGCACTTCTTTCTATTGGATCTAGACTAGAGAGATCTCTTTCCATGAACTCAGATAAGGTTTTATCAATGTCTTCTTTTGAGTCTACAACTCCTTTTAATAAATCTTTAAAGTGTGGATATCTGCTTTGCAGAGATAAATCTTTTAATATTTCTTGAGCACTAGATCCAGATAGTTCAATTTCGTAAAGGCTCTGAAGAACCTTATCTCTTGACCTCACCGGTGAAGTGTCTTTTTTTGATTTCATCAATCAACCTAGAGCGTCGACCATATTCATAGCACTTAAAGCAAATTCTTTACCTTTATTCATTCGATTAGAATCAGATCTTTCTTTAGCTTGCTCTATATTATTGGTAGTTAATACTCCACATATCATTGGAATCCCTGTTTCTATGGCTATATTCTGAAGTCCATCTAGACATGCATGAGAAATAAAATCAAAATGTGGGGTATCGCCCTTAATAATAGCTCCTATAGAAATAACACAAGAAACATTATTTGCTTCAGCAACCACCTTTGAAGCCAAGGGTAGTTCAAAAGCCCCAGGTACTTCTTTTATAACTATATTAGCTTCATTCACTCCTTGGTTGATAAGCTCTTTTTTGGCTTCTAGAAGAAGTTCTTGAACAATATCAGCATTCCAAGAAGTAAATACTATGCCATAAGATGCTTTTTTAGCCTTTTCTGATACAGCGCTTGTCTCGAGACCTTTCATGTTTTTAATTAATAAATTCAGTAATTTCTAAATTGAAACCTGCCAGAGGATATTTTGCAGATGCACCAAGAAGTCTAATTTTTTTTATACCGAGCTCTTTAAGTATTTGAGCGCCAACACCGACTATTCTAGAATCGGGCCCCTCATTATTTTTTGAAGTCTTTTGGCCCTTTAAGAAAGAAATATTGGATAAAATTTCTTGAGAGGTTTCAGAGTGAGATAATAAAAGTAGTACACCTTTGTCTTCAGTCTCAATTTTTTTCATTGCCTGAGAAAAAGACAACCTGCTACCAAACTCATTGATGCCCATGACATCTTGAAGTGTATTACTTTGCTGAACTCTTACCATTACCTCGTCATTATCATGTATCTCTCCTTTTATGAGAGCTATATGAACATCGCCATTAATAGTGTCTTCATAGGCATGAAGTAAAAAGTTTCCGTATTCAGATTCAATATCAGCTTCATCTACTAAGTGAATACTCTTTTCACTTATATTTCTGTAGTGGATAAGATCTGCAATAGTTCCAATTTTTAGATCATGTTTCTTAGCGAATATTTCAAGATCTGCTCTTCTTGCCATAGTCCCATCATCATTCATGATTTCTACAATGACGGCAGAAGGATCAAGCCCCGCAAGTTTTGCTAAGTCTGTTCCTGCTTCTGTATGACCTGCACGTGTCAAAACTCCGCCTTCTTGTGCTTTAATCGGAAATATATGACCTGGTTGTACAATATCTTCTGCTTTTACGTCTTTGTTAACGGCTGCTATAACAGTTGTAGCTCTATCTGCAGCAGATATTCCTGTAGTAACACCTTCTGCAGCTTCTATAGAAGTTGTGAAAGCAGTTCCTAGCTCAGTACCATTATGCTTAACCATTTGTTCCAGACCGAGTTTTTTACAGCGTTCTTCATTAATGGCTAGACAGATTAAGCCTCTTGCGTGTGTAGCCATAAAATTGATAGCACTAGGATCAACTTTCTCAGCCGCTAAAACAAGATCGCCTTCGTTTTCTCTGTCCTCATCATCCATAAGGATAACCATTTTGCCTTGTGCTATATCTTTGATGATTTCTTGGATGCTATTTAGTTCCATGATTAATATTTGGGTTTTAGAATTATCTTTTTATCTTTATCTAAAGTTGTTATCGATTTAATATCGAAGCCTATTGTACTTAGTTTTTGATTAGTCTCATTCAATTTAGAAAAGGTTTTTCTATCTTGTCCTAATATTTTAGGAGCTTGATACAAAACTAATTCGTCTATTAGTTGTTCATTAACAAAAGAATCAAATAAAACAGAGCCAGCTTCAACTAAAACAGTATTTATTGATTTTTCTTTAGCCAGGAATTCCATCAGCGATTCTAAGCTTTCTAAATCTTCTTTAGACCTTTGAAAGACTTCGCTATTTTCATTTTGTATTCTTGAGGTTTCACTTGAAAAGATAAGAGTTTTTGCTTGAGATGAAAAAATATTTTCTTTGCCTGTAAGATGCTTATTTCTATCAATAACAACTCTAAGAGGTTGCTGAACTTCATCTTCTGGTAGGCCTGAATTCCTCGAAGTGAGGGAAGGATTGTCTATTTTTACTGTTCCTGTTCCAGTTAGTATGGCCTCATTCATTGCTCTTAATTTATGAACATCTTTTCTTGAAGACTCAGAGGTAATCCATTGACTTTTTCCAGTATTCAACGCGATACCTCCATCAAGGCCAATAGCCATTTTGGCTGTAATAAAAGGCCTCTTCTTTTCAATCCTTGAAAAAAAACCTCTATTTAATTCTCTTGCTTCATCTCTTAAAAGTCCTTCTATGATTTCTATATCTTTTTCTTTTTTTGAAAATCCATCCTGAGAACTATCTTCTGAAGCTATATAGACTCTTTTAATTCCAGACTGTTTAATTGCCTCGGAGCAAGGAGGTGTTTTCCCAGTGGTAGAACATGGTTCAAGGGTTACAAACATTTCTGATTCTTTTAAAACAGATTCTGCCTCTTGACCGAGATTATTGACGACATCCTGAATAGCATTGACCTCCGCATGATTTCCTCCTGAGTGCTTGTGCCATCCTCTTCCTATAACTTTATTTTTATGGGTTATCACGCATCCAACCATTGGATTAGGTCTTGTAGTTAAAAGGCCTTTTTTAGCGAGCGTTAGAGCTTCATTCATATGCTCTGCGGGTGAGGTCATATCTAATCTTTCGTCAATTTTTCAACTTCTTCTGAAAATTCAGTGATGTCTTCAAATCGTCTGTATACAGAAGCAAATCTAATAAAGGCAACTTCATCAATTTTTCTTAGATTCTGCATCACGACTTCTCCAATAAGCCTAGAGGGAATCTCTCTTTCTCCTGAGGATCTTATGTCTTTCTTGATATCTTCTACTAAGGTTTCAATTTCTTCTTCACCTACTGGTCTTTTTTCTAAAGACCTATAAAGTCCTTCTCTTAATTTATGCTCATCAAAAGGTTCTCTGGTATTATTTTTTTGTTTAATCACCTTCGGCATTAAGAGTTCAGCGGTCTCAAATGTGGTAAATCTCTCATTACATGAAGGACATTCACGCCTTCTCCTGGTCTGCAGACCTTCTGCGATAAGCCTAGAGTCAATAACTTTAGTATCGGAGAAACCACAATAAGGACAATGCATAGGCTAAACTAAATAAACAGGGTACCTAGAACAAAGTTCGACTACTTTGTCTTTAACTTCATTTATTACTTCTTCGTTATTAATATCTTGCAGGACATCGCATATCCATGAAGCAACCAAAGTTATTTCTTCCTCTTTGAATCCTCTTGTAGTAGCAGCAGGCGTGCCAATCCTTAATCCACTGGTTACAAAAGGGGATTGCGGATCATTAGGAACTGCATTTTTATTGACTGTAATATTAGCTTTTCCTAAAGCAGCATCGGCATCTTTCCCTGTAATGCCCTTTTCAACAAGATCTACTAGGAACATATGATTCTCTGTTCCATTCGAGACAATATTGATGCCTCTCTCCATGAATGTAGCAGCCATTTGTTTTGCATTGGCTTTGACTTGCTTTTGATAATCTTTGAAAGCCGGATCAAGTGCCTCTTTAAAACAAAGAGCCTTCGCTGCAATAACATGCATTAAAGGTCCGCCTTGAGTTCCCGGAAATATAGCTGAGTTAAGTTTTTTATGAATTTCTTCATTATCTTTTGCAAGAATCAGTCCACCCCTTGGACCTCTCAGAGTCTTATGAGTTGTAGTGGTAACGACATCAGCATAAGGGATAGGGGAGGGATACTCACCCGCTGCTACAAGTCCAGATACATGAGCCATATCTACAAGCAAGTAAGCATTCACAGAATCAGCAATTTTTCTAAATCTTTCCCAATCTACAATTCCTGAGTAAGCTGAGAAACCAGCTACAATCATTTTAGGATTATGTTCTTTAGCTAAATCTTCAACTTCTTGATAATTCAATTCACCAGTAGAAGGATCTAATCCATATTGAAAAGATTTATAAGTTTTTCCGGAGAAATTAACCTTAGCTCCATGAGTGAGATGACCTCCATGATCTAAACTCATTCCTAGGATGGAATCTCCCGCTTCACAAAGGGCTAAATAGACAGCTGAATTAGCACTAGCCCCAGAATGTGGCTGTACATTGGCATAAGAGGCTCCATACAGTTCTTTTGCTCTCTCTATAGCAAGAGATTCTGCGACATCTACAAACTCGCAACCGCCATAATATCTTTTCCCCGGATACCCCTCTGCATACTTGTTTGTTAATACGGAGCCTTGTACTTCAAGAACACCTTTTGAAGTATAGTTTTCAGAGGCAATTAATTCTATGTGCTCTTCTTGTCTTGTTGTTTCATTATTAATGGAAGCCCATAAATCAGGATCAAAATCTTTTAAATCGTTATCAGTGATGAACATAAATTTTTTAAAATGGTTTGTTTGGGCGTGTTCAACAATTATACAGAATGAGTTGGTTTCTCTCTATTTAATTTAAGCTTTGTTAGTGATTATCGGAGATTTTCGTCCTTTATTTATTTCTGTACAGATAGAGCATACTCTTCCATCACAACCTCTAGCAGTACAGTATTCCCTTCCATAAAAAATAATTTGTAAATGTAATTTATTCCAAATATCTATTGAAAAACCTTTCTTTAAATCTTTTTCGGTTTGTTTAACATTTTTCCCCTTCGTTAGACGCCATCTTTGAGCCAATCTATGGATATGAGTGTCTACGGGAAAGGCAGGATGATTAAATCCTTGGCTCATAACAACTGATGCAGTTTTATGCCCTACGCCTGGCAAGGCCTCCAAGGCTTCAAAACTTTCTGGCACTTTTCCTTCGTACTTTTCGCATAAAATCTTACTAAGCTTTGCAATGGCTTTAGATTTTTTTGGGGATAAACCGCAGGGTCTTATAATTTTTCTAATTTCTTCTGGATCTACTAAGGCCATATCAAAAGGATTATCTGCCAATGCAAATAGTTCTGGCGTAACCTTATTGACTCTAATATCAGTACATTGTGCTGATAATAAAACAGCAATTAAAAGAGTATAAATAGAGTCATGATCTAGAGGAATAGGTGTTTCAGGATAGAGCCTCTGAAGCTCATTACTTACATAAATAAATCTTTCTTCTTTATTCAAATCTCATTTCTTCTTTAATTTACTTAGTATACTTGTTTAATGTTTGATGGAAGAGTCAAAAAAATTATAGATTTTTTAAAAGAAAAGCTCACTGAGGAAACTGAGTCATCACGAGAAATGCTCAAGACCTACTCGGACTATGTAAAAGGTGAAGCAACAGAGGATGATCTTGAAAAAGCGAATAAACAGCTAAATGAAATTCTTAAAGATTTAAGTCTAGGATTAATGGCTCTCGTTCCTTTTGCGCCTTTGACAATTCCTATGATCGCAAAATTCGCAAAAAAGCATAATATTGATCTCCTTCCAGAGTGGTTTAAGGATTCTTTAAAATAAATAGTTTTAGAAATTAGGATCTAGCTTTCTGTTAGTTTTCTTTCTCTTGAAGATTTAAAGAAAAGGTAGATACCTGACAATGCGCTTAATAGAGCTAGTATTGAAAAAAGCTTTAAGAAGATATTTCCTATGTTGTCTCTTTCATCCCAGTCCATGATGTGAATTCCCCACATAAAGTCCCAAATTCGCCATTGATTAGATCTCACTGCAACGATCTTTTTTGAAAAGGGATCAACATAAACATTAATCTCTTTATTTTTTTCAGAAATCGCTTCAATTTTATATAAAGGTAATGAACGACCCCTGTACTCAGATCCAGATTCATTTTCAGTTATTTCAGTTACTGATTGAGGAGTTAAATAAGTTTTTTCTGCTACAAGAATTAAGGCTTGCTTAGCTTCAATTTTATTACCTTTTGTTGTCTCTATAACTTCTTTGGGTTTTAAGTATTGACTACCCCTGACATCTTCAATCTTATTAAAGGAAAAATAGATACCCGATATGGTCCACAGCAAGAGTTGAACAGAAATAGCTAAACTCAGATACTTATGTATCTTTCTCGGGGACCTTATCAAGATTTTATTCCTATATCGCTTTTTGAAGCTTAGAGGCAATGATGTCTTCAGCTTCAGACATTATGCGATCAATTAGCTCTTGGACTGTAGGTATATCACTCACTAGTCCAGCAACCATACCACAAGACCAAGCACCCGCTTCCGGCTCACCATCCATCATTACTTTAGGATAGACGCCTGCTACTTCATCAATGATATCTTCAAATTTTAAGTCATCTCCAAGCGCTTTTTCTTTTGCCATAAGGCTCTCAACAGCTGGATTATTTAAAACTCTTTCAGTATTTGTCAGAGACCTCATAATTAATCTAGTATCTAATTCGCTTGCATTCACAATAGCCTCTTTAACATTTTGATGCACTGGCGCATCTTCTGTTGCAATAAAACGAGTACCCATATTCATACCTTCAGCTCCAAGGGCCATAGCTGCGACTAAGCTTCTTGCATCTGCCATTCCACCAGAAGCAACAAAAGGAATATCTAGTTCATCAGCAGCTCTTGGAAGAAGAATAAAGTTAGGAATATCATCCTCACCTGGATGACCGCCGCACTCAAAGCCATCAACTGACACAGCATCGCAGCCAATATCTTGAGCTTTAATCGAGTGCCTTACAGAAGTACATTTATGGATTACTTTTATGCCAGCTTCTTTCATGGCAGGCATATAGACTGCTGGATTTCTTCCTGCTGTCTCTACAACTTTTACACCATTATTGATAATGACTTCAATAAGTCCAGGATAGTCTGGAGGTGTCATAGAAGGTAAAAAAGTTAAATTTACGCCAAAAGGCTTATCAGTTAAAGCTTGGCATTTTTTGATCTCAGCATCTAATTTTTCAGGCGTACCTTGAGTGAGACCTGTAATTATTCCAAGGCCACCTGCGTTTGATACGGCAGCAGCTAGTTCAGCAAAACCAACGAAATGCATTCCACCCTGGATGATGGGATGCTCTATTCCAAAAAGTTCAGTTATTTGTGTTTTCATTTCACCTCCATAAATTAAGAAACTTAGTATATAGAATGATGAATTTATAGACAGCAACCTTTTATTAGAGTGACCACCAAGGGATATGAATTTTTTGATCTAGTCGATTCATAATTATTTCTGGATCTTAATTAGACCAGTAAATATATTCATCTCCTTCCTCGTACTTCTGTCCATCATACTTGTCTATCATAATTGGGGCCTCAAAAGCAGATGGGAATAAAGGCTCTTTTTGTTCAGAGTTGAATTGCTCTAAGAGCTCCTCTATTTGTTTAGCTTCTTTGGGATGACTTTCTATCAAGTTATTTTTTTCTAAGGGATCTATCAAAGTATTGAATAACCAGCGTTTATTTTCTTTTTTACTAATTATGTATTTCCATTTTTTATGGAGGACAGATTGATGATTTCCAGATCGCCAAAAAAGTGTTTCATGAGGCTCGGCAGAATTTTCTTTTTTTATGTGCGGTAATAAATCAACTCCGTCTAATATACTTTCATTGGAAGGTTTAACTTGTGCCGCTGAAGTAATTGTAGGAAAAATATCAAAATGATGAACCGCGCTGCCAGAGATCATTCCTGGATTTATCTCATCAGGCCAACTAACCATAAAAGGAACTCTTATTCCTCCTTCAAAAAAACTAATTTTCCAGCCTCTAAAAGGTTTATTTATATCTTCTAATTCGATGTAATTTGCTCCACCGTTGTCGCTAGTAAAAATGATTAAGGTTTTTCCATAAATATCCAAATCTTTTAATTTCTGTACAACTTTTCCTACACTTCTATCTAGAGAAGCTATCATTCCTGCATACACTTGAAGATTGTGACCTGACATATGACTCATTTGTTCTACATCGCTCCTCAAAGCTTGCAGGGGGTTATGAATTGCCCAATGACTTAGATATAAGAAAAATGGTCTATTTTTATTTTTTTCAATTACTTTTAGAGCTTCGTCCGTATAGTAATCAGTTACATATTTATCTGGTGCGAAAGGATCTCCTTCATTGAACCTAGCCGAATATTGGCCTGAACTCCAAACCATCTTATCGATGCTGGTTTCAAATTTTGCATTCACTACCTCTGGATGGTCTTCCGGTAAATAATACGCACCTCCCAAGGATAAAGAGTCTACGAATCCTTGGCTTAAAGGATCCATCCCCCCGGCATGACCAAGATGCCATTTTCCGATGTGT
Source organism: uncultured Gammaproteobacteria bacterium (assembly GCA_913031395.1). Taxonomy (GTDB): domain Bacteria; phylum Pseudomonadota; class Gammaproteobacteria; order Magnimaribacterales; family Magnimaribacteraceae; genus Magnimaribacter. The sequence continues at coordinate 7,321 of CAJWDT010000023.1, read as the reverse complement.
GCTGTGTAATATCCTGCATCTCTTAAAACCTCCGCAATTGTTGTTTGCTCAGAAGGCATACCCTGTTCCATAAATGGAGGTAAGTTCATTGCTATCTCTTTATCAATTCTTGTTTTTAACTCTGAGTCATCCTCTTCAGCAAGCCAAGATAGAACCATCCTTCCAGCATCAGGAACAGGGGTAAATTCAAAACCAAATCTTGTTGGGTATTTTCCAGTCATTATTGATGCTCTGGAAGGTGCACAAGTAGCATTAGCCGCATAACCTCTTGAGAATAAAATTCCACTTTTTGCTAGCGAATCAATATGTGGAGTCTGGAGAGAACCATCTGCAGCACCGCCATTATGCAAAGATATATCGTTGTAACCCATATCATCAGCCAAAATCAAAATAATATTTGGTCTAGAATCATTTTTATCTGGAATATCTAAAGGACCTTCAGTCCAATTCGTAGGCATATTCTCCTGAATTGGATTTACCAAATTCATAATTTTAGGCAATGTCCATATGATTAAATTTACTTTGTATTCCCAGATTAGAAACCCAGAAATTAAAAATACTGGTAACAAATAAGTTATCTTTTTACGCACCAAAAATTTCTACTATGATTCCTTCATTAGGGTTAATATTTCCTGCAACTACTTCTTTGTAGGTTTCAGAAAAATGATCTAATCCTTTAATCCTTTTGATTTGCATCCAATCATTACTTTGTTCTGCTCGATCAGCCATAAATGCATTCGTTTTTTCTGCATATCCAGCTTGGCCCCAATCTCCTATTCGCTTTTGTATATGAGCAGGTGCAAAAAAGAATTCTGTTCTATCTTGTAACTCAGATTGGGCGAGGGCTTCATCAACTGATCCTCCCTTATCCCAATGTGTCATACCGACAGTTAGACACTTCAGTAAATCTCCTTTCAATTTATTTTGAACCGCAGATAAAACTTCTTGGTTGCCCGACATATCGACCATCACAGAAGAAGCATTATTTATGTTGCCTAAATCTTCGTAGGATATTACTTGGTCATAACATCCTAGGCTTTTAACAAATTGAAGGTTATTACTTGAAGTTAACCCAACAATTTTTGGTGAACCATCAGTTTCTGCTAGTCCTTGGGCAAGGCCTATAGCTGTCTTACTTGAAGCGCTCACAATAACCACCTGTGCTGCACCATTATAGGATTGCTCTTCTAGAGCATCACATAAACAAAAGGCCGTGATATGTAGAGGGAAAAGTAGTGCTCTTATATCATCCATAGATCTATCGTAGTCATTTTCTGCATTAAGTCTTACATAGTTGTTATAGACCGGCGGTAGCTCTTTCCGGTGCTCTTTGCCATCACTAAAAGATGCAGAAGAAACTTTTACAGGATTAACAATTAAAAAGTTAGCAGGAGGGAAATAACCAAATACTCTTTCACCATGCTCTATTTCAGGATTATTTGACATTATGACTTCCGCAAAACCCCAGACCGGAATGCAACCCCATGTTTTTTCATGGTTATTGATAGCTGGAAAAAAATTCCAATAACCTATGCTGTCACCAGCAACACCATAAGTCACATTGTTGGCAGTAAATGAAAATTTCTCTACTTGCAGGAGAACTTCGCCGTCTTGAATATCCTCTCCAAGTTGCTCTAAGACAATTCTTGACTGATTAAGGTCTGATTTTAAGCTTTGTAATTGTTTCATAATTTATCCTATTTTTTTTCTCTTAAAGAAAGTATTAAAAAAATCGCTAAGAGAATAGTGACATAGGGAGCACCTTCTGCTCCGGGAGTAATTCCGGTTGAATAAAGACCACTGTCTATGGTTGCTCTACCTATGAGTGGATATAAGAAAAGTCTTCCCGACCATTCAATTAACCAAAATATGAACATCAAAGGTATTAAAGATTTGTATCTAAAAATAACAACCCAACAAACCCCGCAGAAAATTAGCTGAGCAAAGCCCCATAAAGAAAAGAACATATATATAAGTGGCATGGGATCTGGATCACCAGACAAAACAACCAAGTTTGCTATATCGTGCATGCCAAATTTTTCGAAGAGCATATGGATGATAGATCTCCAAGTCATCAGGCAGACGAAGGCAATAAAAAACCATAAAGAAATCTTGTTGCCTCGATAGACGTTATCCGCAGGGGAAGGCAGCAAATTAAAATTGAACATTTCTACAGACTCAATGCTCCGAGTTTAGAGCATGTCTCATTAAACTCTTTTATCGTATCTTGGATAATTTCTTCAGCAGATTTTACGCCATCAATTAATCCTACAGATTGACCCGACAAGGCAGGTGCTGCATTCATGTCTCCCCCAAAGTAGAGATCCTGTATTTTACCCATTGCTGACATGTCCATTTCTCCTGCTTCTAAAATGTCTTTAGTGAAGTCTGTTCTTAAGGCTCTTATGACAGGTTTAGAGGTTTTATTCAAAATCCATGTTCCATTTATTGAAGATTCAAATATCTGATTCTTGAAGTTTTCGTGCACCGGACTTTCTTTACTAGATACAAATCGAGTTCCCATTTGTATTCCTTCTGCTCCAACAGCAAAGGCTGCTGCCATGCCTGCACCATCTGCTATGCCTCCAGCAGCAATAATAGGGAGATCAATTTCTTTTCTAATGGCTTGTATCAGAACAAATAGTCCAACTTCTTCAGGACTTTTGAAGCCGCCACCTTCTGTACCTTCTACGACCAATCCATCAACGCCGCAGTTTGCTGCTTTAAGAGCACCTTCAACACTTGGAACAGCGTGATATACCGTTATGCCGGCATATTTAAGGATATCAATGTACTTTGAGGGGTCTCCTGCAGAAGTGGTTACAAACTTCACGCCATGTTGAACACAAAACTCCACCATACTTTCATCTCTTAAAAAGAGAAGGGGTAGATTCACTCCAAAGGGCTGATCTGTGAGTTCAGACATCTTTTCTATCTCTGCTTTACAGTTATCTACTTCTCCAGAAGAAGTTTCGATTACGCCAAAACCACCTGCATTACAAACAGCAGAAGCCAACTGACTCCTTGCTATCCATCCCATAGGTGCTTGAATTATTGGATATTTAGATCCTGTATGTTCAGTTACTCTGTTCATTAGTTTTCCTTAATAAAGTTGATTAATAGTTCTGATAGTTCCTTAGGTCTTGTCCATTGGTAGAAGTGGCCACCTCCAATATGAGGGGCACTTTTTGCATTTGGGCACATCTCTAATACATCTTTTTCAATTCCATTGGTCACTGGATCATCCCCTGCAAAGACACTTAGAAAAGGTTTATCCCAAGTAGAGAAGAACTCTCTTGCCTTTCTTTGCTCTTCTAGAGACTGATCAGGAATAGTGGGAACATGACTCGGCATCGCTCTTGGACCCATTTTATAACTTGGGTCTGGAAACGGAGCTTCGAAGGCTTTGGCTGTGTAGGACTTGAAAGGTGATGCGCTATATTTTCCTAATAGTATGAAAATGTAATTGAGAATTGTGGAAACTATAGACCTTTTGTCCATTTGCATAGACTGAATAAACCCTATGGGTAAGTCTTTAGTATCCCAACAAAATTTCTGCCAATACATGAATTTTAGTCCTGGGTGAGTTTTTCCACTGTCCATTTGACTCACTTGTTTCGCCATCGACATTGGATGAAGTTTTATATTACTTTCTCTGAAGGCTTTTATTTCTTGAATAACGTCTTCTGATACTTCTGGATTATAGGGTAGGCCGGTATTACCTATTGAGACTTTTGAGAATCTATTGGGCTCTCTAGCTACTATTCTTAATCCAATTAATCCTCCCCAGTCTTGCCCAAAGAAGGTTATATTTTGAAGGTCATTAGAATTTAGCCAATCAACCATCCAATCTACTTGATTTTGATAACTATAGTCTTCTCTCTCAGCAGGTTTGTCAGACTTTCCATAACCAGGTAAATCAGGAACGATGATTCTTATTCCAGCCTCTGTTAAGAAAGGTATCATCTTTGAATAAAGATAGCACCAAACTGGCTGACCATGCATTGCCAACAAAATAGGTCCATCTTTAGGACCTTCATCTATGTGGTGTATTCGCAGATCTGAACCGTCTTTAGTCTTTATGTTTGTATAATTTGGTTGGTATGGAAAATCGGTTATTCCTTCAAATCTATCATCTGGTGTTCTTAATATTTTCATATTTAATTTTTCTTCATCAATAGTTTTTCACAACCCGTTCCTTCAAATAAATCCATCAACCTTTTTTTATCAATATCAGTCAAAGCGTAAAACTCTTGATTAATCCATTGCAGACATTTGCCTTGATAATTAAAAGTTTTCTGGGACCAAGTTGATCCATCAATTTCTGTCTCCCAAGTTTCCTCTCCATTTTCTAAAGCTTTATTATTTTCCAATAGGGCAGGAACATACACATGACCTATTTCCTTTAGTAAAGATTTCATAGATTCAGGTAACTCTTCCAGAGTAACCCAAGGATTTTTATCAGGGTTTATTCCTGACAGATCCTCAAGGCCATTTATCCATGCAACAGTTCTAAGAGAATTTTTATGAGCGATGGCTCTTGAAGTAGGATCCAAACCAATTAACTGAGTAAGTTGTCCATAGATGGCAAAATCGGCAGAGCTAGGCCTGTATCCGAAAAGAAAAGGTAAGTTTGCTAGATGAGTCTGCATGATTTCTAAGAACCGTTTATAACTATTTTCTATAATTGGCGCTGTAATGTCATTTGACCCAACCACCCAAAGCCTTTCTATTTGTCTTGAGCCAATACCTTCTTTGAAGATCTTCCAAGCATCATCAGGGAGATCTACTTTATGATTTAAAGGGAGTATTGAAGAAGCATTATCAGCATCTTCTTCAAAATGCCATCGATAATGGAACATGTATTTTGTGACCCATTCATCTCCAAAATCTTCCAGAAGATAATTTAAAAAACATATTGCTGGATCTTCTGGAATGACACTCCTGCCTTCAAAGTCATCTTCTAGTCTTCGAATGATTGGTGTTGAATCAGTAACGGTTTTAAGTTTCCCTCTTTCATCTCGCATGAGAAAAGTTGGAAGGAGGACAGGCTTAGGAGGTTCAATATCGAGATCGGCTAAAGGACCTTCACCGGCTAAAAGTTCTCCAGGATTACCCCATATTATTTCATAGGGTATGTGTCTGTAACGAAGAAGTGCGATCATCTTCCTGGTATAAGGAGAGGGTGGTGCACCTATGAGTGTTAGTCTTTCTTTTTGTAACATAGCTTTATCCTTTAACTTGGCTTAAGACTCTCATTAGAGCCTCGGCTATTTCAGTTGGAACCTCTTCTTGTAAAAAATGACCAGCATCCGTTTGTGTTACTGGCGCCTTTGGAAAATTTTCCTCCATTCTTGGAAGAGCTTTTCCTAGAATTGGGTCACTCATTCCCCAGACTATTTCTATAGGAATATCTAGGGTTTTGACATAATTTTCTATTTTAATCATTGAGGGAGTGCTTGGATGACTTGGACCATCTGTAACCATTCTCATCATGGCCAATGGTGCCTTGGCATTACCACTGTCGTAAAGAGGTTTTCCATAGAGTTGTGCAACTTCTGGTGTCCATGATTCTGGATCTCCTTGTACATTTCCTAATCGATCAAACATAGAGAAGAATACCTCTACCATCAACTCTCCAATTATAGGAGTCTTTACAGTCGCGTGTGCCGGAGAAAGATCAATACTTATAGTTGGTGCATTAAATCCTGTATTCATAACAACTGCACCTTTAAGAAGATTAGGTGAAAGAGATAATGCACCCATACCAATAGGTCCTCCCCAATCTTGTCCGGCGTATATTAATTCTTTCAACTCTAGTTCATTTAAGACTGCATTGATCCATCGAATATGATTTTCTAGCTTGTGCTCGCTTGCAGGAATTTTCGAAGAGAAGCCAAGTCCAGGACTGGTCGGCATAATAACTCTGACCTTATCCAAAGGCAGGTTCTCTACTATCTTTCTATAAAGAAAACCCGAAGTCGGGTTGCCATGCATTAAAAAAACTGGAAAACCTTCACCCACATCAAGAACATGCACTTTTATACCTGGTTCAACTTCAATAAAGTAACTCTTATAGTTTTTATTAACCATAGCCGATGCATAGTCAGGTAATGGAAATGTTTCGTAGGTGCCCGAGTCCAAAACAACTTTACCATCTCCAGTTGGAGAAAAAGTATCTCCATCTCGAGTTATGTAAATTACAAAAATAATTAACGCAATAGTAATTGCGATAAAGATTCGGCTAAAAGTTGTCATCCTTTATCTCCTTAAGATTTTTGAAATATATCTTCAACAGAGGTTTCTATATTTAGCTGACCCTCTAAACCAGCAACTCTATGTTGTGCACTTTTTATATAATCAGGGTCCATAATCATCTCTAACATAGCTTTTCTTGATGGGTACATTGCTATTGCAACTTTATCCCATAGGTCCTCTACTTCTCCTAGCATTAACCGATCAACATTACCTCCAAAGATTGGTTTTCCTCCTACTTTAGCCAAATGTCCCGTTACCTCTTCTCCGTAAATGGCATATGCCTCTTCTCCTGTTAGGTCTGTTTCTCTTTTATCTGGATATTGAGCCTTATCCTTAAATTTGAGCAGATTTACCATAAATATTGGTTTATCCTCAGATTGCTCATTAAACTCTTTTAACTGAGCTTCATTAGGCATTACAGCATTTTTTACTTCCATGAGTTCTCCCCTTTTTTTAATTGACATATATTATGTCAGTAGTTTATCTTTGTCTAATGCGCAATCTGCAATCCAGAATAAGATTAGAACAAGATGGAAGAAGGCTAAGAAGTTTAACGAGCCAAAATATCATTGTTGATGCCATGATTATCCTTGTCCAAAGAGGAATTCTCGAACCTACAGCTCAGCAAGTTGCCGATGAAGCTGGTATAGGCATCAGGACTGTATTTAGGCAAGTGCAGGATAAAGAGAACCTTTTTTCAAAGATGGATGAGAAAGTTAGAGCTGACCTGCAAGAAATTTTTGATAGAGCAGCTCATCCTAAAGGAAATCTTGAAAAACGAATTGAAGGATTGATTGAACTTGAAGCTGAAATTTTCGAAAAAAATTTACAATTTCTAAGAGCCACGCTTGCAAATAAATGGAAATATAACACTCTACAGAAGAACTACGAACGTAACCAAAGAAATATAAAATCTCTTTTGTATACATGGATCCCAGAGTTAAAGAACCTCTCAGAATCTAAACAAATTCTTCTTACTTCTATAAATTCTGCAGGATATTGGATAGAGTTAAGAGAAAATCTTGTACTTTCAGCAGCAGGAGCAAAGAACCTTAAAATTAAC
>CAJWDT010000022.1 GCA_913031395.1 uncultured Gammaproteobacteria bacterium | reverse complement strand
AAAAAATATCAATTCATTACCTGCACCGAAGCTGCTGAACACTTTTTTAATCCTTATGAAGAATTCAATACAATTGATGACCTACTAGAAACAGGTGGTTGGCTCGGAGTCATGACAAATTTTTTGGATGAATCTATCAATTTTAAAGATTGGTATTATAGAAAAGATCCAACCCATGTTGTTTTTTATACAGAGAAGACCTTTAAAATAATAGCTTCTTCTAGATCCTGGCAATACGAAATACCAAGCAAAGATATTGTGTTATTTAAAAAATAAATATGTTTGAATCTATCAATAATTTCAATATGGAGATGCTATGAAAAAAATCATTTTATTAATTGCGGCGATTATTCCGCTTTCATCAATCTACTCAATGCATCATGAGGGCATGAGTGGCGATAACCCCTTTATTTTGATTGCTAGAATTCAAGTTAAACCCGGAATGATAGAAGACTATCTAGATATTGCTAATGATGTAGATTTAATTACTAAACAAGAAGAGCCAGGGATGCTCATGCATAATTTTGATCAGGACCCGACAGATCCTTTGAAGTTTACGTGGAGCGAAGTTTATGAAAATAGCGAAGCTTTATTGGTTCACTTTGGGGCATCTTATGCTGGAGAGTATGTGGCAAAAAGCAATGAACTAGCAGATAGTTTTGAAATTGAAATTTATGGAGATTTATCAAACGAAGCAATAGAGACCGTGAAATCCTTTGGTCTTCCTTTCAAACATTTCACAACAAGTCGAGTTGGATTTGCAAGAAACAATATTCTTAGCAATAAGCGAAGTGAGAATATTTCGAAAGCGAATCAGTTTTTAAATACAGCTTTTGAGAATCCCGATATAGCCAGATCACTTCTTCACAAAGATTTTTCTTTTCAGTTTATGGGAATTTGCACTATCTGCACCAAAGAAGATACAGATAGTTTTTTTAATGAGTTTCTTCCCGAAGTTGGACGACTTATTCCCGACGGTATAGCTTTAGAGGTAACAGACACCATAGGTGATAGCGATAATGTTGTGCTAAGGGTAGCCGGAACAGCACAAGGAATAAACGGCTCTTATAACAATAATTATGCTATGGTTTATACCTTCAAAGATGGAAAGATTATTGCGCTCAATGAGTACAATAGTGATCTATTGGCGGAAACAAGATTATTTAATAGACAAGTTATACCAACAAATTAAAGGAGCAATAAATGTTTAGTCACATAATGGTAGGGGCAAATGATATAGAAGAGTCAAAGAAATTTTATGATAGTACTTTGGGCGTTTTGGGAGCAGAACCGGGGGTTCTTTCTGTCAATCCAACAGGTCATAAGAGGTATATGTATTTCTTAGATGGAGGCGTTTTCTTAATCTCTGAACCTATTGATGATCAAGAAGCAACAATAGGCAATGGAAGCACAATTGGATTCTCCGTTACGAGCTCAGAACAAGGTGATGAATGGCATGAAGCTGGAATTAATAGTGGCGGTACTACCTGTGAGGGTCCTCCTGGAATCAGAGAGGGCATGGGTGTGAAATTGTACCTCGCATATTTAAGAGACCCTTCTGGCAATAAGCTCTGTGGAATACAGCATTTGACGCCTTAGCTTTTATGGAAATAGAGCTTGATAAAGCTAAGCTGTATTTCGAAGTTCAAGGAAATCCTGATAATCCGCCTTTAGTGCTTTGGCACGGGGCGGGTTGCACCTTAAGGATGTGGGATTTAGTTGTTGAACAATTAAAGAATCTTTATTTTACAATTGCTTTCGATGTCCGAGGTGCTGGAAATAGCATCAACAATGATTTAAACGAAGATGCTTATTCTTTTCAGCAATACTCTGAAGACCTTAATTCTATTCTTAATTTTTTAAATGTAGATCAGGTGCATCTATGGAGTATGGCGTGGGGAACAAGAGCTGCTATCGCATATTCTTCTTTGAATCCTAATAAAGTTCTTTCTGCTGTTTTTAGTGATGCAAGCATTGAAATAGCCGATATCGATGCTCAAAGACTTGGTTCTAGAGAGGCATTATCTAAACAGGATAAACTAGGAACAAAGCGATTTACCTTACCGGAAGGTTGGAATGTTCATGTCGATAAGGATAGCGCTGCTCGATCCTTGTCTGCCGCAGCAAAATTTGATTTACAGTCAGCGTTTAATCAAATAGATTTTCCATTTATTATTATGACTGGAGATCATGATCCTAACTTATCCTCGAGCAAAGATATGGTCAGTAGCTCAAGTATAGGAGAGCTAAAAGTTCTTGAAAATGTTGGTCATGGTTCCGTTCTGCAAAGACCAGATTTAACATCTAAGTACTTCTTAGAATGGCATAAAAAGATACTAGGGGCGTAATCATTAAAGATAAAATAATTCTCATAACAGGAGCTGCAAGCGGTATAGGTAGAGCTTGGGCAGAAAATTTTCACAATGAAGGAGCTATTGTCTTTGCTTGTGATATTCAAGTAGATAAATTATCTGAATTAAAAGATATGGGCATAAATACCCTAGGCGCTGACGTTTCTGATCCACAGTCAGTTCAATCGTTTATCAACCTAGCTGTGGAAAAAACTGGCTCAGTAGACGCCTTATTTAATAATGCTGGAATGGGTTTTGGTCATAAGGTGGATAGTTTTCCTGACGGGTCTTTTGAACATCATGTAGCCGTTCATTTATTTGGAACTATTTATGGGATGCGTTACGCACTACCTTTTATGCAAGAACAAGGCTATGGCAGGATTATCAATACCATCTCTAGAAATGCAGAGACAAATGTTCAGCGCACTTCGGCTTATGCGGCGGCTAAAGCGGGTATATGGTCTGCATCAAGAGTTGCAGCGAATGAAAATCGTGACCAAGACATCCTCATTAATATGATTATTCCCGGTCCTACAAATACAAATATATGGGGAAAGGATATGCCACATTTACAAAAGCCCGAGGATACCTTTCCAACGGCTAAATTATTAGCCTCAATGGAAAAGGGGGGTCCAACAGGAAAAGTTTATTGGGATGAAAAGGAATATCCAATGTTTAATGGAGATAATGAAATTTTAAAATGAATGGAGCTCTATTCAAGAGTAAAACTAGATTAATAAAAAAAACCCTTCTGCCAAAAAAAACAGAAGGGTTTTTTTCTTATTCTTTAATTAACTGGGAACACTTTAAACTTTAAAGTTCCTGCAAACAGATCAACGGTTCCTTGTGCATGATTTATAACACCATTATTAAGCGTGTCGAAAGAGTACATAGTTAAGATTTTTCCATCACGAGTCCAAGACCCTTGAAGTGAGGCATATTGCAATTCACCATCTTGATTAATTGTTCTTGCTTGTCCTGTAAATTCACCAGAATTTCTATCGTCTGCGCTTACAGTAAAATTATGAGTCAGGTAAACCTTTCCATAACCTTCTCCTACAACACCTTCTGAAGTTAACGTGCTTTGCCCGTTACCAGCAGTCCAAGAAGTCATATTGAAGTTAGCTGGAAAGCTTTCTCCTTGTACATCAAAAGAATAGGCACCTTGAGACATGAATAGAAATAGGGAAGTTAATGCCCCTAAAGCAATCTTATTTTTAATTATTTTAATCATAATTTTTTCCTTTTTAATTTATTAGGCCAGTTCAATCTAACCTTTATTTACTTTAGTTGTTTTAGTTTTATATACAATAAAAAAAATAGGCCCTAAGGCCCATTTTTTAAATCCTATACCCAACTATTTTGGTTCAGCACTTGGTTGATAGTCGTAATAACCTTCAGTAGGAATCATAAGATGGACATAAGGCGAGTCCTTAAACATGACATATGGAGCTCCGGTATCAAAGTTAGTGGTTTGAGTATCTATTGTTTTAGGATCTTTAGGCAAGAGCATTAAATGAGGACCTGACTCTATAAAGTGAATAGGGTTTGAACCCTCTCTGTCTCCTTCAGAGTAGGCTCTAAAGTTATCTACCCCAGTGTCTCCGTGAAGCATCCAAAGCCATCCATCACTTTCCATTTTTGGAATGGTATTATTCATATAAGCATCTACCCAAGCTAAAGAGGCTGCGTCTCCACACGCAGGGTTAGCATCATGAGGCGTATTAAAACCTCCGGTAGGCATTGGGTTAAAAGCCAGACAAACCCATCCATTAGACCCCTCTCTTAAAACTTCACCATTTGCACCTTTAACTGAAGCAAACTCACCTATGAAATCAGGAGCGGCTGTTGAATAAGCCCATATTTGCCATTCAGCTGAAGAATGCGCAACTGAAGGCTCTTTGGCATAGGCACTTGAAGCAATAAAAGTACTCAGAAAACTTATCAAGATATATTTATTTAACATATTTTCTCCATTAATTATTTGTTATTGTTCAGTATATATTTACTTATAAAAAAGGAGAATAGTGGGCCATGGGAGCACATGAGTTATTAGAGTTAACGACTTTATTGAAAAAAGAAAAAAACTATTTTTACTTATGAGTATGAATCAATTAGGAACGACGTTTTAGAGGACGGATTAGAGAAAAGTAAGGTTGATGCAATGGAAAAGATCGCTGGATTCTCTAAATAACCTTTTGTTTATTCTTAAAGAACATTTTCTGCTAGGTGCAATACTTTCACTAGGAGTTGTGCTGAGGTTTTATGGGCTAGGTTTAATACCCGGACCTATATTTGATGAGGTTTTCTATCCTATTTTTGCCCTTAATTATTTAAATGGAGAGACTTTTTTTGCCGTTCATCCACCACTTGGCTCTTACCTCTTAAGTTTAGGTATATATCTGTATCAGCTGCTTCCATGGACAGATTCTATTATGTTCGGGGGCGTTAATATCGAGGATATCAATTCTTTTTCCTACAGATGGATAAGTGCTTTATCTGGCGTAATACTTATCTATATTGGATATAAGATATCTTTAGAGCTCATGAATAAGAAGGGGTTTGCACTTTTGGTTGCTTTATTTTTGACCTTAGATGGTTCTCTCTTGGTTGATTCACGAATTGGCGTGATAAATTCACTCTTTAGTCTGTTTGGTTTTATGTCAATGCTCTTTTTTATTAAAGCCTTAAAAAAGAACAAAATGTCTTACTTTTTTTTGACAGGACTTTTGCTCGGGTCAGCTTTCTCAGTTAAATGGAATGGATTAGGGTTTTGGCTGACCATGATTATTTTAGTGGTTCTTTTTTTCATTTTAAGTAAATTTATAGATAATTTTGAACATTCTAAGCAAAACAGAATAAACCTAAACCCTTTAAATTTTTTATTTGTTTTTGTAGCGCCTTTTCTTTTCTATCTAGCCATCTGGCTACCGGATCTATTACACAACAATAGTAATTTAATAGACCAGCACGCTCAAATGATCTCTTATCACTTTGATAGTGGTGATCAAAAGCCCCACCCTTATAGCTCACCCTGGTATACCTGGCCTTTGATGATAAGGCCCATGGGTTATTTTTTTGAGTCAAATACAATCTTGGGTCCTGATCTTGTTGGCAAGGAGATATTTACAGCAATTCATCTTTTTCCTAATCCTGCCCTCAGTTTATTTTCATTTATTGCTATAGTCATATTAACTTTTAAATGGATGGGCTTTGTTTCTGAATCTATAGGCCGTAAAAAAATATTAGATGAACTATATATTTCTAGCTTTATTCTAGTTGGTTATTATGCAAACTTTCTGCCATGGGCGTTCCCCGAAAGGTCAACTTTTATATATCACTATCAACCATCCGCAGTTTTTTCTTTTATGGCTCTAGCTTATCTTTTGCATGAAGCAGTAAAAAAAGATAAGACCGAGAGTAGAATGCTCTACATGGCTACCCTGGCATTAATTCTAATCTCCGCAATTTATTGGCTGCCCTTACACCTTGGATTGCCTATAAGCCCAGAAAGCTTTTATTCTAAAATGTGGTTTATTTCATGGATTTAAATCCCCAAGTTTCAGACATGCAAGTTTGTTTTGTTCTTCCTACTTACAATGAAGAAGGAAACATAAAAGAAATTATCCAGGATATTCTCGCTGTAGAGGTAGATTTGGGAGGACCAGTTTTTTCTATCTTAGTAGTCGATGATAATTCTAAAGACAGAACACAAGAAATCGTCAGAGGCATTATTTTAGATAATAATGCAATCAGTCTAATTACGGGTGACAAACAAGGCCTTGGAGATGCATATAAAAGAGGAATCAGATTTGCTCTTGATAATTTAAATCCCGATATTATTTTTCAGATGGATTCAGATGGGCAACATGATGCCGCATTAATTCCACATTTTTTAGAAGAACTAAATACAGGCAAAGATGTTGTTATAGGATCAAGATTTATAGAAGGAGGAGAAACTCCTGATTTTTCGAAGCGCAGGTTGCTAATAAGTCGTATAGGTAATTTTATGGTTAGGTACGTAGGTGGAGTTTCACATCTTAGAGATTGTACGTCAGGATTTCGTGCTATCAGAACATCCTTTTTAGAGAACTGCGACTTCAATTTTTTGTCTACAAAAGGATATTCTTTTCAATCATCTTTAATATGTGACTTAGTTTGGCGAGGTGCCGTTGCTTCAGAAATCCCAATTATATTCAATTCAAGAAAAGATGGTGATTCCAAGCTTTCTTTTGAGGACCAGCTTGAGTTTCTTTTTAATATTCCAAGACTGGGCTTTAGGAACATGGAAGATTTTATTAAATACTCAATAGTAGGCCTATCAGGAGTGATTCTAAATTTAGGCATCTATACCTTGCTCACCAGATATTTTGAATTTTCTGAACTATTGGCACCAATAATATCTATTGAATCTGCACTCATATCTAACTTTATGCTTAATAATATCTGGACTTTTGGCAAGCGCTCATCTGTCAGTAGGACTAGAGTAAAATTTTTAAAGTTTCACTTAGTCAGTGGATTTGCTGCCATTATTAACTACCTTGTTTTCTTGGTCTTATTATTATCTTTCGGAGTATATGATATTTTAGCCAACCTTATAGGTATTGCCCTTGCAGCTGCGGTCAATTACCTTATCAACTCTAACTGGACGTGGAAAAATAGTAAATGAAACTAAATAGACTAAGTTTAATCCTAGCCTTTGGCTTGCTCTTTTCCTGTAGTGAAACCAAAGAAGCAAGTCTTGAGGATTTTAGTACCGATGACGATGTTTTTGCATCTGGTGAAACTTTAATTTCTTTAGCATTTGGACTGCATGCTTTAGAAACAACAACAACCAATCAAAAAACTCTTTTGATTGGAGTCCACGGAAGCAATAGTAGGGGCTATGAATGGGTCTATCCGTTGCAGATTCTTGATAAAGACACTAATTTGATTTCATTTTTTCGTTGGAATGATAAAGGTTGTCCAAACCCCTCGGTAATCTCTCTCTTAAAGATTATAAAAAGTAAAATTGACGCTAATCCTCAAATTGAAAGAGTTGTCTTGCTGGGTCATAGCTATGGAGGGCTCTTAGTAACAGCTTTTGCAGAGACTTGGGATTCCAAATTACCATTAGAAATTCATTCTATAGCCAGTCCTCTGATGGGTATGGGAGGCTTATCTTCAATTTGTGAATATCGTCCGCCCGATTCTTTGAACCCAGGTATAACACTTCATCAATGGAGAACAGTTCAAAAACTGGATGGCGCTTTTAAAGACTTAGATTTTGACCCTCAAGTGGTAGAGATTAAAGATAGCAGTGTTACTCGATTACCAGAAACATACAAAGGAAATAAATTAGGACATAATTGGTCTATCAGCTGGGTAGCTGATCAGATTCTTGGTCTAAATCAATAGGGGAAATAAAAATGCTAAAGTTAATTAAGTTCAGCTCTGCGACCTTATTACTACTAATAGTAATAATCTTAATTAATACACTCACACATAATCCTAGTAGAGATGATAATTTAAAAAAAATAGTAATTAATTTTGATGAAGTTAGGGCCATCAACAACTTATCAGATTCCATCAAATTCAAAACAATTTCTGGTCAAAATCGGTCTCAAGAATCTTTAGAAGAGTTTGAATCATTTATTCAATGGTTAAAAAAGAGCTATCAGCTTGTTGCTGCAAATACTTCATTACAGAGATTAAATGACACGCTTTTATTTAAGTGGGAGGGCTCAAATTTAAACTTAAAGCCTATTTTGGTGACAGGTCATTACGATGTGGTACCAGTTATACCCGGAACAGAAGAGAGTTGGGATGAACCTCCCTATTCTGGAAAGGTTGATTCTGAATATGTCTGGGGGCGAGGGGCTTTAGATGATAAAAGTGGAGTGATTGGTATTTTGGAAGCGGTTACTCACCTTATAGAGTCTGGTTTTAAACCAGTTAGGACTATTTATTTGAGTTTTGGACATGATGAAGAAATTGGAGGGGTAAATGGTGCTGCTGAGGTAGCCAAATATCTTGCTGAAGAAGGCATTCAGCTAGAATGGTCTTTAGATGAAGGCTCATTTTTACTCGAAGGTTTTATACCTGGAGTTGATAAGTATGTGGCAGCAATTAATGTAGCCGAAAAAGGAAGTGTAACTTTGCAGGTGGTTGGTAAGGCAACAGGAGGACATTCATCGATGCCAACTAGAAGCTCAGCTGTTGGGCATCTATCCAAGGCTTTAGTGGCGCTAGATGAAAATAGAATGCCAGGTGGATTAGAGGGCTTAAGTCTAGCCATGTTTGATGAAATTAGTAAGCATATGCCTTTTGTCTATAAAATGGCTTTCGCCAATCGCTGGATCTTTGGTGGTATTGTTGATTCCTACTTGTCTCGAGTTCCGGCTACTAATGCGATGCTTAGAACAACAACAGCTCCTACTATGCTCTCAGCTAGTGTAAAAACAAATGTGTTACCTATCGAGGCTATTGCACTGGTTAATTTTAGAATTCATCCGCAGAATTCCGTTGAGGACGTTTTTACACATGTAAGAGGTCTTGTAGAAAATGAGAACGTTGAAGTAAGGGCGTTATCCTATGCAGGTAGACCCGCAAGCCAAGTTTCAAGCTGGGAGTCCGAAGGCTATAAAGTTATAGAAAGTTCTGTAAAAGAAATTTTCGGTGATGTAATTGTTGCACCAGGCTTAATGATTGCAGGATCTGATACTAGGCACTACGGAAAAGTTGCTGACAATTCTTATAGATTCAATCCATTTCCCTTATCGAATAAAGAGCTTGCCGGTTTCCATGGGACGAATGAGAAAATAAGAAAGAAAGACTTTTTGGATGGCATAAGAGCATATATAAGGATTATTGAAAAAGGTTCTTCAACTTAGCTATATGAAAACAATCGAAGGTTTATTCAAAAAACATAATATTAATTACGGCTGGGTTATGGTTTTAGTTGTTTTTGTCTTAAGTGGACTCGCTTTTGGATCCATGGCATCAATTTCTGTTTTTTTGAAGCCAGTATCTTTAGAGTTTGGATGGTCTAGAGGTGAGACTTCTTTTGCTTATACCGTTGCATCTTTTGCTTCCGCTGCATTTGGAGTTTTCTGGGGGCAAGTAGCAGATAAATATGGGACTAGATGGTTCGGGGCTATCGGTGCAATTTGTATGTCGCTAACCTTAGCCTCTTTAAGCAGTTTAGATTCAATCATACAGTTCTATATTTTGTATTTTCTATTTGGTGCTTTTGGGTGTGCTCTTCTTTTTTCACCTCTTTATGCCAATGTAGGCTTTTGGTTTAGAGAGAATCCAGGGCTTGCATTAGGTATCGCTGCTTCTGGAGGTGCTATTGGACAAGCATTTATACCTCATTTAAGTGGAGTGCTTATAGAAAGTGGGGGCTGGCAAGATGCGTATATTAAATTGGCTATTATTTACATCATTATTGCTTTACCCGTATCTCTATTAATTAAAGAGTCTCCTTGGAGAATAAATGCGCGAACTGAAGAGATTTCAGAGACTACAGACTTTCCACTTTCTGAAAAAGAAGTCGTTGCTTGGATAAGCTTTGCAGTTATTTTTTGTTGCGTATGTATGTCTGTCCCTATTATGCATTTAGTTCCTTTATTGACAGATGCTGGATTTCCTCTCGAATTTGCAACTTCAGTTTTAATGGTTTTGATGATCTTTGGGGCAGTTGGAAGAATTTTTGGAGGAATACTCGGAGATAAAATAGGTGCTTTACCAGGCTACATTTTGATGTCGCTTGGCCAAACTGTCTTTGTGGTTTGGTTCCCTCATCTTAGCTCTACTGCAGGCATTTATTTATTGGCAGCAGTCTTTGGGTTTACCTATTCGGGAGTGATGTCCAGTATTTTAGTTTGTACTAGGATGATGGTCTCTGCTAAATATGGCGCCAGGGCGATGAGTTTAACCTCTTTCTTTGGCTGGATTGGCATGGGCTTAGGGGGATTTTTGGGAGGCTATTTCTTTGATCTTTACGGAGACTATTCATGGGCTTTTAGTTTTGCAGGAATAATGGGAGTGATTAACTTAATAGTCCTTTCCCAGTTTTGGCTTCGTATAAGAAGAGCAAGGCAGGAAGGTGTCAATCTAGGGACTTAGCTGCCTAGACAGCACTGAATGAATATAAATGCGATTATTCTTTTGAAAAGAGTATACTGCGATCGCATTTTTCATAAAGCCATACCCTTACTTTAGAAGTATCAATTTAAGTTGGTTTATTTTTATCTTAAAGGCCAACTAACAAAAAAGTATGTCATTCAATAAATTAGGTTTATCTCCGGCACTTTTAAAGTCTATTCAGGCTAAGGGCTATAGTAATCCTTCTGAAATACAGCAAGAAGCTATTCCAGAAATCTTAAAAGGGAAAGATATTCTGGCTGGAGCCCAGACAGGGACAGGAAAAACAGCTGCTTTTGCATTACCTATTTTACATAGACTCCAAAATGCAGAATCTAAAAGAAGAAGAGTTAGGGTTTTAGTGCTTGTACCTACTAGAGAGCTAGCCTCTCAGGTTGGCGAGAGTTTTAGAGATTATGGAAGTAATTTAAGATTTAGAACTTCTGTTCTTTATGGTGGTGTCAGTATTAATACTCAGATAGATAAAATTAGAAAAGGCGTAGATATAGTTGTCGCTACTCCGGGCAGATTACTAGATCATTTAAATCAAAAAACACTAAAACTTTCTGAGCTCGAAACTTTTGTTTTAGATGAAGCGGACAGAATGCTGGATATGGGTTTTATACGAGATATAAAAAAAATACTTCAGTATTTACCAGATAAAAAACAAAACCTTCTATTTTCTGCTACTTTCCCAAATGAAATTAAAGCTCTGGCAGATAGTCTTTTAAATGCCCCTAAAAGAATACAAGTACGTTCAAGCAACTCAACAGCAGAAAAAGTTGTTCAGGTTGTTTACCCTGTTGATAAATCAAGAAAAAGAGAATTACTAGCGCATTGCATTAAAGAAGAAGGGTGGTTTCAAGTTTTAGTTTTTTCAAGAACCAAACATGGTGCTAACAAATTAGCTCAACAACTAAGCAAGGAAGGTATAGATGCAGATGCTTTTCACGGAAATAAATCGCAGGCGCAGAGAACAAGGGCACTTAAAGACTTTAAAGACTCAAAGACTCAAGTTTTAGTTGCTACTGACATTGCTGCCAGAGGTATTGATATCAATCTACTCCCTCAAGTGGTCAACTTTGACTTACCGTATGTTCCAGAAGACTATATACACCGTATAGGCAGAACTGCCAGGGCCGGGCAAGAAGGTAAGGCTATTTCTTTGGTTAGCGCAGATGAGCATAAACTATTATTCGATATCGAAAAGCTTTTAAATTCTCCAATACCCAGAGAAACAATTGAAGGGTTTGAACCAACACAAAATCTCAGTACTGAAGCGCCTAAGTCA
Source organism: uncultured Gammaproteobacteria bacterium (assembly GCA_913031395.1). Taxonomy (GTDB): domain Bacteria; phylum Pseudomonadota; class Gammaproteobacteria; order Magnimaribacterales; family Magnimaribacteraceae; genus Magnimaribacter. Next base: position 7,406 of record CAJWDT010000022.1, on the reverse strand, counting down.
AGAGGGAGTCGAAGGAGAAAACCTTCCAACAGATCAAAGGGTCCTGAAAGATCAAGATCTTCGAGGGGCAGATCTTCATTCAATAAAAAAAGAAATAAAAATAGTACTTCTAAAAGTAAACGCAGACCTTAACTTTATTCTTTCCAACATATACCGAATGTATTAGTGTTTCAATTATCAGAATGAATACCACAAAGACTAAGAATAAGATTAATCTGATTGGCCTCAGTCATAAGGAACTCGCAGATTTTTTTATATCAATTGATGAGAAACCTTTTCGTGCAACTCAAATCATAAAGTGGATCCATCAACGCGGCATTTCTGATATTTCGGAAATGACTGATTTATCAAAAAGTTTAAGAGAAAAATTACTGAAAGATTGCGAAATAAAAGTACCTGATGTTGTTTACGAAAAACTTTCAACAGATGGAACCAAAAAATGGGTTATTAAGGTAGGGGAAAAAGATTTAATAGAGATGGTTCTTATACCAGAAAAAAATAGAGCCACGTTATGTGTATCTTCGCAGGTAGGCTGCGCAGTAGATTGCAGTTTTTGTGCTACTGGAAAACAGGGCTTCTCAAGAAATTTAAGTTTAGACGAGATCATAGGTCAGGTTTGGGTGGCTGCAAACTCCTTTGGTCTTCCAAGAGAGCCAAACTCAAGACATATAACAAATGTAGTTATGATGGGGATGGGTGAGCCACTTCTCAACTTTGAACCTGTCGTGAAGGCGATGCATTTAATGACAGACGACAATGCATATGGCCTGTCCAAAAGAAAAGTTACTTTAAGTACATCAGGTATAGTTCCCAAAATTGATGAGCTGAGTAAAGTAAGTGATGTGGCATTAACAATTTCACTACATGCTCCAAATGACTCACTTAGAAATGAGCTAGTACCTATTAATAAAAAGTATCCTATTCAAGACTTATTGGATTCTGTGAAGCGTTATGTAGATTCCTGCGATGATAAGCGAGTTACAACTATTGAGTATATTCTTATAAACGGCATAAATGACGAGCTTTTCCATGCCGAGGAATTGAGTATTTTGTTAAAACAATTACCCTGCAAGATTAATCTAATACCCTTTAATGCCTTTGAGGGATCAGATTATCTGAAGCCTTCAGGAAATAGAGTAAAAAGATTTCAAAAATATCTTCAAGATGAGGGCTACATAACCACTATTAGGTCAACAAGAGGCGATGACATCATGGCAGCTTGTGGTCAGTTGGTTGGACAAGTTAATGATAAAACTCGCAGGAAAGAGCGGGCTCAAAAAAATCAAATTAAGACTAAAGCAATCTAGTGCTGAGTAATGTTGCGGTAATAGGAGCTGGAGTATCTGGCTTAACAGCCGCATATGCGTTAAAAAAAATTGGCATAGAAGTAGATGTTTTTGAAAGGTCAGAATCTATAAAAGAATTTGGAGCCGGTATCACTCTTTCTAAGAATGCTACCATCCTACTTCAAGATATTGGTCTGATGGATTCTTTGTCTTCTAAGGGTTGTCATCCTATGGGCTCTTATATTCGTGATTACAAGAAAGCTAAGGTTATAAAGTCTAAGAGACTCGATAAAAATTTCATCACTTTGGACAGACGTGACCTAGTAGCAACATTGGCAACTAGACTTGAAGATATTGGCTGTAGTATCTATTTCGACAGTGAAATCAAATCAATTGATCCTACAGCAGGAGAGATCTCAACTTCTAATCATGAAAAAAAGAGCTACGATTTAATCTTAATTTGTGACGGGATTAAGTCCTCTTTAAGGGGGTCTTATTTTGATAACCAACAACCTCAATTTACAAATTACGTGGCATGGAGGGGCATGACCACAATAGAAAATCTCCCTAAATATGAGGGAAGTGACAAGGTTAATGTGTACTACGGACCCGGAGGTCATTGTGTTCACTACCCCACCGGTCGAGATAATCTTATTAATTTTATTGCAATTGAACATAACAAGATTTGGTCTGAAGAGTCTTGGAAAATAGAAGGGAGTAAATCTGAATTTCTTAATTGCTTTGAGGGATGGAACGAAGACTTACTTTCAATGTTTAGCTCTGCACAAGAAGTCTATAAATGGGGTATATTTGAAAGATCTCTTCCAAAAACTTTATATCGGGATAAGTGTGTCCTTTTAGGTGATGCCGCTCATCCTATGGTTCCATTTCTTGGACAAGGCGGATGTCTGGCTATTGAAGATGCTTATTGCTTAATGTCTCTCTTAATGGAGGAAAAAGATATTAATGTAGTTCTTGGGCAATATGATAAATTGAGGAATAGAAGGGGCAGTTGGATACAAAAAAGATCCAAATTTCAGGGGATATTTAATCATGTATCTAATCCTTCGCTGGCAATGATAAGAAACTTTATTACAAAATTAATTATGAATAATAGCGTTAATAGACTTCATTCATATGACCTTATAAAAGAAATTTCTAAACTGAAGACTTTATAAATGAAAAAAGTACCGCTAGGAACAACAATAGCTTACGGCATGCCTGGAGTAGGTGCAGGTTATATGTACCTACTGATGAGCCTGTATGTCATGAAATTTTCTACTGATGTATTGCTTATTGCTCCAGCTGTAATGGGAATCATTTTTAGTATATCCAGGATATGGGATGCCATTTCAGATCCTATTGCAGGATATCTAAGTGATAGGACCACATTTAAATTTGGCAGAAGAAGAACTTGGATGTTATTGAGTTTCGTTCCTATTTCTTTCGGATTCTTAGCTGTGTTTTCTCCCCCCGAAAGCATGCAAGGCCAATCTCTTGATTTATGGATGATGATTGCAATCTTAAGTTTCTATTCAGCAATTACTCTTTTTAATGTTCCTCATATGGCATTAGGAGCAGAACTTACGGATGATTATCATGAAAGAACTCGACTTTTTGGAGTAAGACATATCGGATTCACTTTTGGATCTATTCTCTCTCTAGTTTCAATGAGTCTATTGATTAGTGAAGAAAATAGTCCTACCGGCGATGTAAGAGAGCTGGCTAGCAACTTAGCTTTTTTTGCAGTTGCTGTGATGTCTTTAATGATATTTTTCTCAGTTTCTAGGCTTAAAGAAGACCCTAAATTTCAAAATAGGGTGAATAAGAATCCTTTCAGAGCATTCAGGGATATTTGGGTTAATCCTCATGCCAAAATATTAATAATAGTTCTATTTATTGAGAATCTTGGAGGAGCGGTGATCGGTGTTCTCACCTTGTATGTAACTCAATATATTATTGGAACACCAGCCTTAGCGCCTTTAATGATTTTAGCTTATATGCTGCCTTCAGCACTTTCGGTTCCCTTCTGGATACCTTTATCGAGAAGATTTGGAAAAATAAATCTTTGGGTTTTCAGTATGGCTTTTACGGGTATATCTTTTGGGGCTACCTTTTTTACACCTTTTATAGATTCCGTAACAGCCAGGGTAGTGATTATGTTTGTTGGAGCATTTCTAGCTGGAATAGCAGCTGGGTGTGGGGGGGCAATAGGACCATCCATAAAAGGAGATGTGATTGACTATGATGAATATCTGACTGGCGAAAGAAAAGAAGGCTCTTATTTCGCAGCATTAAATTTTGTATATAAGAGCGCTACTGGAATTATGCTTCTTGTAACTGGTTTTGTTCTCCAGTTTTCTGGCTTTATCCCCAATGAACCTCAGACAATGGAAGTCAAACTTGCTTTGATTAGCCTTTATGGTTTAGTGCCTTTAGTTTTTTATAGTTTAGGTGCATATCTTTTATATAAAAAATTTAAGTTTGGTGAAAAAGAACACGCCGCTATTAAACAGCAAATACAAGAAAGGGTTTAAATGGCCATTTTTTTGAAATGGCTTTTATTCATCATAGTTTTCTTTACTACAATTATTATTCCAGCGATCTTTTTGGAAACGCCATTTTCTAGATATGGAGAAATGGCATTAGCGTGGGCAGGTGAAAATACTCTCTATACTTCAATTGTAGTAGTGACCGCATTAACTGCAGATGTATTTCTACCCGTTCCAAATGGATTAACAAATACTTTAGCAGGAGCTAGCTTGGGTTGGGCGCTTGCTTCTTTCATTGTATGGATAGGTCTTAACTTAGGAGCAGTCTTCGGTTACCTTGTAGGGAGATATGCAGCAAGACCTTTAGCTGAAAAGATAGTGGGTAGGGATGATTTAAAAAAAGCTGAGGATTCTGCTAAAGATATTGATGTTATGGGTTTAATTCTTGCTAGGCCAGTTCCTGCTTTTGCTGAACTCAGTACCATTGCAGCAGGTATTACTAAGATGCCTTTCAAGAAATTTACCTATGTAATGATTTTATCGAACATAGGTGTAGCAGTGATTTTTTCTGGACTTGGAGCGGCAGCTTTATCAAGCGGTTCCTCAACCCTGGCTTTTTTTGGAGCGGCCTTATTTCCTGCCTTACTCTATTTTATGTATAGACGATTAAGAAACTAGATCAAGGTTTAAGAATACCTATGGATTCTTTCTTCGGATCAAATTCAGCCGGAGAAACGCTAGATCCATCATGTCCTCCCAGGCTGCCAAAAGCACTAAACCCAAGTATATGTTTTTGCTTCTCGGTTATTTTCTCTAGCACCTCATCTCGAATACTGTATTGATGATTTTCCTGCGGTTTTACCCAGGGCTGCAGGAAGGCTGTAGAAATATTACTTCTAATAGCGCCAGATCTATTCAGACCATTGCCATGCCACAATCTACCTTCCCAAACAATTGCAGTCCCTTTAGGAGCCGTCAGAGAAACAGCTTTATCTTGAATTTCTTCACTATTCGCGGTTCGGTAGTCCACATGAGGCCATTTATGGGATCCTGGTATAAGTCTAGTACCGCCATTTTCAGGAGAATTATCTGAGATCAAGTACATAACATTTGCCATGAAAGGGAAGTCCATCGGATGAGGCACTAAGGGCCATTGATCTTGGTGAAGTGCCATTTTCTCGTTACCACTTCCGTTCATATGTGCTCCCATTGAACAAAGACTGACTTTGTCGCCTATGAGATGTTGAATGAGAGGTAATATTTTTGGATGATCGATTAGTTTTAAAAAACAGTCACCTTTGTTAATGAGATTCCATACCAGTCTACTCACCTTTTCTTCATCAGTAGATTGCACACCAAGCCCCTCATCGCCTCTAACTTTTGACCCTACCTTATGTTTTTCTTCGCCCAAGAACTGCTCGTTTAATCGTTTGTCCATTTCATCAACTTCATCTTCATTTAAGACATTAGCAATCAAGGCCATGCCATATTTATCAAGATGAGCTTTTGCTTCTTCAATATCTTCGGTTAAGGGAGGATACTCTAGGTTTTCAAGATTCATTTTTTTCTATTTATTTTTGGTTAGGCTTAAGTTCTTTTATTCTTTCAGGCTCAATATCTATGAGATAGTCCATAGAGCTTTCTATTCGTCCATAGGCATTCCAGACTTTAAATCCTAGTCTAGATTTTAGTTTTTCAGAGCAAGAGTCCCAAAGGCCTCTATCAAGTCCAAGTGTTTGGTTTTCTTGTTGTCTAAATTGCGGTGAGCAGAAAGTTGTAAGCACGCCCAGCCTATCCGTATTGCCTGTATTGGCTCCTGTTCCGTGCCAAAGCCTTCCATCAAAAACCATCAATGAGCCCGCTTTGGCTTCAGGTTGGTTTATAGGATATGCACTTTGATCTTCTTGATTAGGGTGAGCCCCGGTTAAGTGAGATCCTGAAACTACTTCAGTAGCTCCATTGGTTGGAGAGAAATCCGATAGCATCCACATACAGTTGGCAACAACTGGCGGAGATATACCAAGAGACATATCGGGCTCAACAAAATTTGTGTCGGCTTTTCTTGATATTTCCGAAGGTCTTATGTAGTTTTCTCCAGCTCTAACAGGTTGAGGCATCCACCATTGGTCTGTATGTAGTCCCATTCTTACACCGCCAGGCTTAGCTATGTTTGCTGAATGAGTGGATAAAATAAAATCTACACCCAACATATGACCAACAAGTTCATCTACTAAAGGATGAGTGACCATATCTCTAAAACATTCACCTTTGTTGGCTAGCATCCAAAGCCTTTGGTTTATTCCGCCATTCTCAATGCTGAAAGAGTCTTTATCTACTCTCCCATTTTTAACCTTAACTTCTTGATTTGCTCCCCCGTCTCTAAAAGACAAACCCAGCTCTTCTTCTGCTTCAGCTTGCTCAAGAAGTCGTTTCTTTGAGATTTCTATTTCGGTATCGTTGAGTACTTCGGGAATTACGCAATATCCAAATTTATCTAAATCTGCTTTTGCTTGAGATATATCTTTTGTATGGCTTGGGCCGTGTTCTAGAATCATACCAATACGATGTTAGCATGAATAAAATGATTACTTCAATTTCCTGGATTAGGGTAATTTAAATAGGTCCTCAACAGAGCAATTAAGAGTCTTGGCAATTTTTAATGCCAAGACGGTTGATGGGACATAAACACCATTTTCTATTGCATTGATGCTTTTTCTAGAAACTTCAGCGCTTTCAGAGAGTTCTTGCTGAGTTAAGCCAGCTGCCTTCCTGAGCTCTTCGAGATTATTTAAAAGATTTTGGTGATGTTTGCCCATTTAAAATCCATTTAAAATGCGGCTTCTGCCTTAGATTCTTTCAAATCTCCCCAGGAGAAGATTAACATTAGAATACCAAATATTGCCCAAGCGAGAGCTGCTATTTGATAGATCATCGCATTAGCGCTGGCTAAATCCCAGTTCGACCAATTTTGTATAGAAAAGATAATAAAAATTCCAAAACCGTTTAAACCGTAACCAATTGCACCTAGTTTGTAATACCTTAAAGCTGAATATTCATCATACAAAATATTATTCATCTTCCTTTCCCCGAAATAATATGAAGCACAGAGATATCCCGAACCAAGAATAATGAGCGCTCCCGGAATAAACATAGCATTGGAAGGCAGGCTAAAGAAACTAAGGTTCAATAAGTCTAGTAACAAGTACGAAGCAAAGAATATTTGAGCTAAACCACAAGTTGAAACTATCAAAAATCTTACGAAATATGTCATCTTTACCTCTTACTTTTCTTCAAACTCTTCGACAGCTTTAGTAATTTCTTCGCTGGTATTTGGATAGATATAACCTGCTGCCATAGTTCCTACGCCTATAAAGCCTACCAATAACCCAACTCCTTCAAAGAAAGACCCCATAGCAAAGAGGCCTAGAAAATAAATTCCAATACCAACAAAAATAGTTATTAGACCTCCCCTGCGATAGTCAACTGGTTCCTTTTTTCTTTCATCAAAAATTCTTAATAGACGTTCAAGCTTAATAGGATCATCGAGATTTTTTGATATCTCCAAAATAGTTTCATTTTTATTTTTGGCTTCATGATATAGCCAAAAGAAGACAGCCAAAGGCACAAT
>CAJWDT010000021.1 GCA_913031395.1 uncultured Gammaproteobacteria bacterium | reverse complement strand
GGTAACCTTTCTAGCATAGGTTTAATGGAAGGAAGATTACTTCCTGCTATTTTTGGATTCAATTTAGGTGTCGAGTTAGGTCAAATTCTGGTGATTATTTTACTCTCATCCGCTTTGATTTTACTGGAAAAAGTAATTGATAAAAATATGAATGATGCCAGAGTTTATATGGCCTCGGGACTGTCTAGCCTGGGTATGTTTTGGTTTCTAGAAAGATTGTTCTAGATGATTCTAATATTTTCTGCCTGAGGTCCTTTTTCAGTATTTTCTACTGAATACCTGACTCTTGTGTTTTCTTTTAGTTTTCTTCTATCTTGAGATTGTACAGACCTTAAATGCACAAAAAGGTCTCCACCTTTATCTCTAATTAAGAAACCATAGCCCTTACTAGGATCAAACCACTTTATTGTTCCTGTTTCACCTCTAAAATTTCTTTTAATTTTTCTTCCATAGATAAAACCGATAATAGATAAAAAACCCATACTCCAGAATATTCCAAGAACAATATACATCTCGCCACTTCCTACTGGGAGTAGCTCTTTTGAAAGATAAGAAATAAGCGCAGTATAGAGAAATGCTATAAGACCACTGGTGATAAAAGCTCTAAAAAACATATTATTAGGATTATAACTAAATTAGATCAATAAACTCTAGATCAATTTTTGTATTTCAATCATTTGTTCGCTCAAGTTATCCAGTTCTTTTGATAAAACCTCATACCTATTTTTTTGGGTAGCAACCAGTTCTTCAGGTGCATTTGCTATAAAACTTTTATTTTCTAGTTTCTTATTTAGCATCTCTTTTTCTTGAGTTAGTTTTGCAATCTTCTTCGTTAATCTTAGTTCTTCTTCTTTGGCATCTATTAATCCTTCTAGAGGAATTAAGATCTTTAAGTCTTCCAAGGCAAATATTGACGATGGCGGATCTTCGTGTTTTCTTTCTGTCCAAGTAATGCTCTCTAGACCGGCAAGTTCTTTTAAATATATCGATACAGATTCAAGTCTTTTTCTATCCTCGTTTGAACCACCTTTAAAAATAGCAGGGATATGAGTTGACGGCTTGATTGATAATTCGCCGCGAATATTTCTAATACCTGTAGTGATTTCTTTTAACCATTCAATCGTAAGGGTTTTTTCTGAAGGAAGATCGTCGATGTCTGATGGAAAATCACATACCATAATGCTAGGTTTATCATTTCCATGGTGTTTCTTAAAATGCATCCAAATTTCTTCTGTTATAAATGGCATGATGGGGTGGGCTAATCTAAGGGTCTTTTCAAGAACATCTACCATTGATTTGACAGTTTCAGGCTTATTAGAGTTATCTCCATTAAGATTGATTTTACTTAATTCAATAAACCAATCGCAAAACTCATACCATACAAACTCATATATAGCTTTTGTCGCAAGATCTAAACGATAGTCTTCAAAAGCTTTATTTACTTTTGAAGTAGCTTCATCAAGTTTAAAGTTAATCCAATTATCAATCTGGGTATCACTTCTTTTGGAAGAAATACCAAAATTTTCAATATTCATATCTATAAATCTTGAAGCATTCCATAATTTATTACAAAAATTTCTGTAACCTTCTACTCTTTTTATATCAAAATTTATATCTCTTCCGCCTGAAGCTAGTGAACAAAAAGTTAACCTTAATGCATCTGTGCCATAAGATTTGATACCTTCCGGAAATTCTTTTTGAGTTTGCTTCTCGATTCTCTCTTTCATTTTGGGCTGCATCAACCCATCTGTCCTTTTATCTATGAGATCATTCAAGTCAACACCATCTATGATATCCAACGGATCAAGAGTGTTTCCCTTAGATTTTGACATTTTTTTCCCTTCTGAGTCTTTTATAAGACCATGAATAAGAATTTTTTTAAAAGGCACTTCTTCTATGAAATGAGTTGTCATCATTATCATCCTTGCTACCCAGAAAAATATAATATCAAACCCTGTAACTAAGACACTTGTTGGGTGATACCTAGAAAGGAGATTATTTTTTTTAGGCCACCCTAATGTAGAAAAAGTCCAAAGAGCTGAAGAAAACCAGGTATCAAGAACATCTTCTTCTTGTTTTAATATTTCAGTATTTAAATTATATTTTTTTCGAACATCCTCTTCTGATTCTCCAACATAAATATTTCCTTGAGAGTCGTACCAGGCAGGGATTCTATGGCCCCACCAAAGTTGCCTGCTAATACACCAATCTTGGATTTCGTTCATCCAAGAAAAATAAGTATTTTCCCAATTTTTAGGAATAAATTCTGTCTCATTATTTTTAACAACCCGCATTGCTTCATTCGCAAGTTTTTCAACCTCTACAAACCATTGGTTGGTTACTAAAGGTTGTAAAACCGAATTACTTCTCTCGCTTCTTGGTATTTGTACTTTGTGCGGTTCTATTTTTTTAAGTTGCTCTATCTCTTCAAGGTCATGTAAAACTAATTTTCTTGCTTCTGTTACAGAAAGCCCTTGATATTTTTCTGGAACATTTTCATTTAAGGAACCATCAAAGTTAAGTATATTTATAAATGGAAGACTATGTCTTTTCCCTATCTCAAAATCATTGAAATCATGAGCGGGTGTTATCTTAACGCAGCCGGTTCCAAATTCAGAGTCGACATATTGATCTCCAATGATAGGTATTTTTCTATTAACTAAAGGAACTATGGCATTTTTTCCTATCAGGTTCTTATATCTCTCGTCTTGAGGATTTATAGCTACAGCGGTGTCTCCTAAAAGAGTCTCTGGTCTAGTGGTTGCGACGGTTAAGGTATGTCCATCATCAGTCTTATAGTCTATGTGCCAAAGAAAACCGCTTTCTTCTTCAGAGGAAACTTCCAGATCGGAAAGAGCAGTACCAAGAACAGTATCCCAATTAACTAACCTTTCACCTCTATATATCAAGCCCTCGTCATAAAGCCTAATAAAAACTTCTTTTACTGATAGACTGAGATCATCACTCATTGTGAAGGCTTCTCTTGACCAGTCGACTGAAGCACCAAGTCTTCTGAGTTGTTGTGTTATCTTATTTCCTGAACTTTCTTTCCACTCCCAAACTTTTTTCTCAAATTCTTCTCTTCCTATTTCTTCACGGGTTAGCCCTTCAGCTTCAAGCTGTCTTTCAACAACCATTTGGGTAGCAATACCTGCATGATCTACCCCAACTTGCCATAGGACATCAAAACCTAACATACGTTTGTGACGAATCAATGAATCCATCAAGGTATTTTGAAATCCATGTCCCATATGCAATGTGCCTGTTACATTCGGAGGAGGGATCATTATGCAGAAAGGTTCTTTCGATTTATCGGGTTTAGCTTCAAAAAAGCCTGATTCTTCCCAGTTTTTATAGATTTCTTTTTCAGTTAATTTAGGTTCGTAATTTTTCTTCATAACGACTTTAGAAATTTGGCATCTAATCCTAATTTTTTACACTGGGTCCAGGTGTCAGCCGCTCTTTCTCTAAGGATAGAGTCATCCATAATCACCAATTGAATATAAGATTTATAAGTATCAAGATTCTTTGGCAAATCAGGCGAGACATTAATAATATAATCTGACTCTAATGAAAACTTAGTTCCAGGATAACCTATTTGCACAAGGGTATTTTCCTCCTGACCTACTAGACCATGGTCAATTATGGAATACTTAGGCATATCCCACAATATTGCATTTAACTCATTTGCATCTTTAATATTGTCACAAAATACATCTAACTTTCTAGACCGTACAAAATTATCAGTACCTAATAAGACTTTAAGTGACAAAGAGGCAGCCATCTGAAGGGCCTCTGTTGAAGTCTCACCTGAAGCTATGAAAGTAGCTTCAACCATTTTTATGCTTTATCAATTAAGTACTGACTGAGTAAGGGCACTGGCCTTCCTGAGCCACCTTTAGCTGCACCTTTATAACTTGCAGTACCTGCAACATCTAAGTGTGCCCACGGATAGCTTTCAGTGAATCTTGATAGAAAACATGCAGCAGTTATTGTGCCAGCACGGCCTCCAATATTTGCGATATCTGCAAAATTACTGTCTAGATCCTTTTGATAGATATCCCATATAGGTAATTGCCATGCCTTGTCTGACGCTTTTACCCCGGCATCCAATAAGTCTTTAGCTAGCTCTTCATTATTACTCATTAATCCTGAAGTTGAATAACCTAGAGCCATGATTACAGCACCAGTTAGTGTCGCAATATCAACAACTGTTTTAGGTTTAAATCTTTCAACAAAAGTAAGAGCATCAGCTAGTACTAATCTTCCTTCTGCATCAGTATTAAGTATTTCTACTGTCTGACCGGACATAGTTCTTACAACATCTCCAGGTTTAGTTGCTTTACTGCCAGGCATATTTTCGGCACTTGCTACTATTCCTACTATATTTATGGGAAGTTTCAATTCAGATACAACTTGCATCGTACCGATCACACTTGCAGCACCACACATATCAAATTTCATCTCATCCATAGTTGCAGGTGGCTTGAGACTTATTCCACCAGTATCAAAAGTTATACCTTTTCCAACTATTGCATAAGGTCGATCGCCTTTCTTTCCACCCTGATAGGTCATAGATATAAGTTTAGATTCTTCGGCGCTACCATTTCCTACTGAAAGTAAACAATCCATACCCATTTTTTTCATTTCCTTTTCGCCGTAAACTCTGCAACTAAGTTTTTCAAATTTATTTGCAGCTGATCTAGAGGTGCTAGCTAGGTAAGATGGAGTACAAACATTTCCAGGCAAGTTGGCTAAATCTTTTGCAACATTCATGCCTTGTCCTATGACTTGACCCACTCTTAAGCTTTTTCTTAATTTAGCAACACTCTCATTAGACTCAATACTGATTGATACTTTTTTGAGATGATTTACAGATTTATTCTTTTTATTTAATTTAGCATCATATGTATAAGCTCTGCTTTCTAGTGATGTTCCTAATTTTTGAAGAAAGCTTGAGTCATTTAAATCTTTTGCGTCATAACTTGAAAGAGGTAAAGATACTAGACCGCTTGAAGATTTCTTTGCAGACAAACTGTTTGTAATAGCTGATGAAATTTTGTCTAAATCATCATTACTTAATGATTTCTTAGATTTACCTAATCCAATTAAATAAATTCTTTCAGCGGCCACTCCATCATTTGTAGCTATGTAAGATGCCTGACCCACTTTTGCTTCAAATTCCCCTCTTTTAATAAGTTTTTTTATGGCTCCGTTCGTAGCAGCATCAATAGTTGCAGATATAGTGTTTAAGACTCTTCCTTCGTTTACTCCTATAACCAAAGCATCCGCTTTTGTTTTTACAAGATTCTTAGAAAGGTCTTGGTTCAATGTTAACGTGAGTCTTTTTTTCATTTTATCTCCTTTTGATAAAGTTAAATGTAGATACTATTTTATCAATAATTAATAAAAGTAAACTTCGATAGAGAATATTATTCTAATAAAGAGTAGGATTAACTATTATGAGTATCTAATACCAGTTTTATGATTTTAAATCGTTATTTCTTAAAGAGTATTTTCTCATATACTTTAACTATAAGCTTAATTTTTATTCTGATTATTGTTTCGTCACGATCGATTCAGTATTTAGAACAGGCTTCAAGGGGTGAAATAAGTCCGGAAGTAGTGTTTTCTGTTGTGCTTTTTAGATTACCTGAATTTCTTGAGCTTATACTGCCATTGGGTTTCTTTCTTTCAATCATACTCTCACTAGGTAAATTAAGGGCTGAAAGTGAATTTGTGATTATGGAACAAGCCGGTTTTAACTTATTAAGAGTCTATGGTTTGCTCAGCATCCCAGCATTAATTATCTGCTTAAGTCTTTTTTATTTTTCAACAGTCCTCTCTCCAAATTTAGAATCAAAAGTAACGGGCTTACTTGAAGTAAAAACTCCATCAGACAGGTTCAAGTCTTTAACACCTGGAGAATTTCATAAACTCGATGATGAAATTACTATTTTTGCTAGAGGAAGAGAAAAGGATCAATTGGTTGATGTTTTTCTGAATATGGATCGATCTAAAATCAATTCAAATAATGTAATAGTCGCAAAGAAATTTAAAGTGGAAGATGGCTTAAGGAATTCTTTAATGTTTGAAGATGGATACTCTTACTCCAAGAAAGAAGAAGATGAATTTATGACAGTTCAGTTTAGCAAACTCTCTATTATGGATAGTCCTCTAATTACAAAAGAGAAAGAATTTAATTCAAGAACTGAAGGTAATGGAAGCGCGCTGATTTGGTCCATATCAATATGCTTGATGACCATATTAAGCATCTTTATTTCTGTTCCAATTAGTAAGATATCCCCAAGAAAAGGGAGGTATTCAAGGGTATTACCTGGGCTATTGGTTTTCTCAACTTACACTGCTCTTTTATTGAGTTTTAAAGGTAATGAAATGATTGAATTGACATCATTACTCACTGTCCATTTTCTTTTTTTATTACTTGCCTTAGTTTTGAATTTATTTTTCTTGAGGTCCATTAAATGAATTGGTTATTGGGAGATATTATTGAAAAAAATATCTCAAAAAGAGTATTCATAAGTATATGTATAGTCGCGATTGCATTATCTTTATTAGATTTTCTTTTTACGTTTATTTCAGAAACTTCTGATCTATCAACTACTTATAGATTGAAAGATGCTTTTCTTTTCTCATTATTTTCTATGCCTGCTTCTCTATATCAATACCTTTCTTATATTTGCTTATTAGGAGTGCTTACTGGCCTTGGAAGCTTAAAAGAAGAGGGTGAAATAATTGCATCAAAAGTTTTAGGAAAGTCTAATTGGAGTATGGTGGTTGCTTCTCTAAGACCCGTGTTATTAATAATCCTTTTGGGTTTTATATTTCAAGAAATTTCACTCCCTTCAATCTCACAAACCAATGAAGAAAATAAACTTATTAAACAAAACAGACTCAGCTCGGATGAGGGTTACTCAATTGCCTCTGAATCCTCACTGGCATTCTTTCAGTCATCTCCTAATCGGGAGCTTATCCGCGACATAACTATTTATGAGATAGATCAGAACACCAAAATAGTGAAAGTTATTAATTCTAAGACTGCCGTTAAGCAAGTTGATGAATGGATTTTGGTTGGCTCTCAAATAAATAACCTCCAAACTCAGTCTAAAAGTTTCAAAGAGAGAATGATTTGGAGGGAAGGCCCTGACGAAAGTGATATGCGAAGAATACTCTCCCCTAAGTACTTCTCTCTTAGAGAGCTAGGTCATGCAATAAAAGAAGAAGTATCAGAGTATCGGAAAAACAATTTGAAGCTTGAATATTGGAGAAAGATATTTCATCCGATCATGACTATATTCTTAGTCTTTTTAGCAACATCTTTTATATTTGGATCTGTAAGAGATCACAACCTAGGACAAAGACTTCTTATTGGAATATTATTTGCCTTCTCGTTGAATATGGCTCAAAACCTTTTTGAGAGCATGGCAGTAGTTTCATTTATAAAGCCCCTGATGGCCGTTCTACTCCCATTAATAATCATCTTGTTATTGACTATTTTGGTCTGGCAATGGAGATCTAGTAAATTTTAGATATTCTTGTGCTCGTCGCTATATCAGCTAAAGATCGCTTTTCTTTATTGAATAAAATATAAAAATATCCTATTCCAAGTATCAAAAAGGAAAAAGTTGAGAATGCGCAACGTAAAAGACAGATTCTTAAAGTAAGTTCCTCTTCAGATATCAATTTAATCTTCCAAGCTTGCATGCCAAGTGTCTGACCATTATTGGCTATCCAGAAATACGAGTAGAAAACAGGTCCGGACAAAATGGTGATTAGGAGTTGTAGATAGTCTGCATAACTACCTTTTTCTGGAACTCCACCATTTATAATAACCAATAGAAGTGTCAGGGAAAAGATAGTTCCCAGAATAGCTAGTGAGTCATATAGGAGAGAAAAAATTCTTCTAATAAAGCTGGCATTTTCCATAATAATTTGGACAAGGTAATTTTTTTTATTATTCTATACAAACTATATAGGAACTACTATGAATGAAATCGCAAAGTCTGAAGATACTTATTTCTTGGGTCACCCGAAAGGCCTAGTTACATTATTCCTTACTGAGATGTGGGAAAGGATGTCCTTTTATGGAATGAGAGGTCTTTTAGTTCTATTCATGACAAGAGAAATAACTGAAGGAGGACTAAATTTAAGCGCACCAGAGGCTATGGCTATTTATGGTATCTACGGTGCTTCAGTTTATTTTTTGTGTGTTCCTGGAGGCTGGATTGCAGATAAGATTTTTGGAGCTCAAAGAACTGTTTTGTATGGAGCGATCATAATAACTCTAGGACACTATGTTCTCGCTATACCATCAGATAAAACTTTTTTTCTAGGACTAGTCTTAGTATCGATAGGAACGGGTTTATTAAAACCCAATATATCGACAATAGTAGGTCAGCTTTACAAACCTGGAGACCTTAGGGTTGATTCTGGCTATACAATTTTTTATATGTCTATAAATATTGGAAGCATGTTGGGATTCTTGGTGTGTGGATATCTTGGAGAAAAAGTAGGTTGGCATTGGGGCTTTGGTGCTGCAGGGGTGGGCATGACATTTGGTGTACTACAGTATATTTTTACAAAAAATTCTTTAGGGGATGCCGGTAAAAGTCCAAATCTATCTTCATCTGAAAATAGATCGAAATATCTATCTATATTTAAATATGTATCTTCATTTGTAGCCTTAATCATTATCTTAAGTTTTTTAGGTATCTGGAGTATTGACCCTGCTTTATTGAACGAGCTCACCGTATATTTAATTTTAATTGTAGCGGCTTCATATTTTATCTATTTATTTGTTTTTGCTGGATTGAGTGCAGTTGAGAAGAACAACATCAAAATGTTACTGTTATTGTTTTTTGGTTCAGTATTATTTTGGGCAGGATTCGATCAAGGGGGATCTTCTTTAAATCTATTTGCGAAGGACTATACAGATTTATACGTTTTTGGATGGGAAATGCCGGCGACTTTTTTGCAAGTAGCGAATCCACTAATGGTAGTAATCTTTGCACCGTTTTTTGCAGCCTTCTGGATTATATTAGGAAAACGAAATCTTGACCCCGATACCCCCCAAAAATTTGCTTTAGGCTGTTTTCTGATGGCTATAGGATTCGTTGTAATAATTTTTGGAGTCGAGGCAGCCATGCTCAATGAAAAAGCAGGTATTCAGTTTCTGCTTATAACTTATCTTTTCCACACCCTTGGAGAGTTATGTTTAAGTCCTGTTGGGTTATCTGCTACAGCTAAATATTCTCCAATTAGGTATAGAGGTCAAATGATGGGTATATGGTTTTTGTCTTCATCTTTAGCTGCAGGTTTAGCTGGCTTGTTGGCAAGTAAATCATTTGAGTCAGGAATATCGTCAATGCCTGCTTTATTTAATCAAATTATTGTTGCTTTATGTGCTGTAGGAGTCTTACTTCTCATAGCTAATAGGTTTGTAAAAGCAACACCTTTAAACGAAGATAGTTAAGATATTAGTCGGTTGTTAGTAATTTACTTAAGATTTTTTTATAAATCTTAAATAGATTTTCAAGATCTTCTATTTTTACGCTTTCATTCACTTTGTGAATAGATGCATTTCCAGGCCCTAATTCAACAACTTGAGCACCTGTAGGTGCAACGAATCTTCCATCTGAAGTCCCGCCATTGGTTGTGCATTTAGGAGATGATCCAGTAATTTCATGAATGGATTCTCCAATAGCATCTATTAATTCTTTCTCTAAAGTTAGAAAAGGTTTACCACCAATATCCCAGTGAATTTCATAATCAATATTATATTTTTTAATAATAGATTCGATATCTGTCTGTATCATCTCTACAGACGTAGAGGGCGAATAGCGAACATTTAAATCTAATATTAAGTTTCCTGGAATTACATTAGTTGCACCTGTTCCGGCATTTATATTAGATATTTGAAGAGCAGAGTCTTGAAACTCTCCAGTCTCATCTTTCCAAATTAGTTGAGATAATTCAGAAAGCGGCGCAGCAAAAGAATGAATAGGATTATTAGCCCTTTCAGGGTAGGCAACATGTCCTTGTGTGCCGATAATATTAATTTTGGCCGAAACAGATCCTCTTCTTCCTATCTTAATGACATCACCAAGGCTTTTATCAGATGTTGGTTCACCAACCAAGCACCATGTTATTTTTTCATTTTTTTCTTCGAGATAATCTATCACTTTAGTTACCCCGTCTATCGCAGGTCCTTCTTCATCGCTAGTTAGAAGTACCCCAATTCTACCTGTCAGAGTAGGTTGGTCCTCAAGAAAGGCTTCTATGGAAGTTATAAAAGCAGCAACACTACTTTTCATATCTGCAGTTCCTCTTCCAACAAGAAGATTTCCTTTTTCAGTTGCTACAAAAGGATCACTTTCCCAGTTTTCTATTGGACCAGTCGGTACAACATCTGTATGACCTAAAAAAACAAATAGCGGACCAGAATTACCAATCGTAGCCCATAAATTTTTAACTTCTCCGTATTGAAGGTTTTCTATTTTGAAACCGATTTTACTTAACCTCTCAGCAATTAACTGTTGGCATCCAGCATCTTCCGGGGTGACAGATTTTCTTGAAATCAGTTCTTTAGTTAAATCTAGAGTATTACTCATATAAAAAAGTTAATCATTATTGTGGAGGGTCTCGTTCAGTTGAACATTTTTGTGATTTGGTTTGCATTGGATCGAACCCGTAAGTGAGTTTCTAATAAATAAAAGATCACTTTTAGAAGATAAATTAGCAGCTTTAGTTACCTCAATTAACTCTCCTTTTGCATTTAAAACCTCTACTCTAGATCCACCTGTTAAATATAGACCTGCTTCGACAATACATCTGTCACCAAGAGGAATGCCGAGTCCTGAGTTTGCTCCTAATAAACAATCTTCACCCACAGAAATTCTTATATCATTTCCCCCTGACAAGGTACCCATTGTTGAACATCCACCTCCCAGATCAGAATTTTTTCCAATCACCACCCCGGCTGAGATTCTTCCTTCTATCATTGCTGTACCTAAAGTGCCTGCATTAAAGTTTACAAATCCTTCATGCATGATAGTTGTTCCTTCGGCAAGATAAGCCCCCAATCGAATTCTTGAGCCATCTGCTATCCGAACACCATTAGGCACGATGTAATCTGTCATACATGGAAATTTGTCGACAGATTTTACATAAGTATTTTCGTGTTCCAGCCTGAAAGCATCTAATTCTTCGGGGTCGATAGGACCGAAATTTGTCCATGCATTATTGGGTAAGTTTGCAAAAATTCCATCTAGATTCAATGAATTAGGTTTTGCTATCCTTAACGACAATAAATATAGCTTCAGATAGGCATCACAAATATTCTTTACTGATTCATCTTTGTTAATTTGGTGAATAACTAGCCGTTTATTCTTGTTTATCGATAGTTCTTTTTCAAAGTTTTCTTTTAAGGAGTGACCCTCTGGCGAGTCCTTTAACATCGCTTCCAAGTCACTATAGTTTTCGTAAGCAAAACCGAGAGGATTATGTAACTCTTCATTTTTTTGAGTAACGATTACTTGGTATCTAACATCCAGCAGATCGCCCTTGTTATTCATTGATCCAGACCCTATGGCTATGAGAGGAAATATATTCATATATCTATTATAGATTTAGGCTTGTTAAAGAGATAGTTTTAAGTCGAAAGCTAGCGAAAATCAGATATTTTTTTACTTACTTCACTGAAAGCATTAGATATCGTATCGACATCGTGGACTACAGCCAATCTAAGAAATCCTTTTCCTGGATTTATACCTTCATTCTCTTTACTTAAATAGGACCCAGGTAAGCTTAATATACCTGAATCTTGATAAAGCGATTTTGCAAATAACTGGTCATCACAAGGCAATTTTAGCCATATATAGAAACCTCCATCCGGTCTAATGACATTATCAGAGGAGTCAAAGCAAGATATAGCTGCCTCAAATCTTTTATCATAAAGCAGTCTATTTTCTCTGACATGATTTCTATCTTCCCAAGCCCAAGTGCTTGCCATTTGAGTAGGTAAAGACAACGTTACTCCGTGATAAGTTCTATAAAGAGATAATTTCTTTATTGTCTCCTCGCTGGCACAAACAAATCCTGATCTTAGTCCTGCCAAATTAGATCGTTTTGACAAACTATGAAAAACTACTGATCGAGATTTTACATTAGAAATGTCTTCACATTCTAGAAGACCGATTGGTGGAGAGATTGAACTGTCATAAACATCTATATAACATTCGTCAGCGCATAACAAAAAGTCAAACTTTTCTGCCTTCGTTAACAGAACTTGATACTCTTCCTTACTTAAGCAATACCCTGTCGGATTGGAAGGAGAACACAAGATTAACAATTGGCAATCTTGCCAAACACTATCAGGAACTTCATTAAAATTTGGTTTAAAACCTTCACTCTCAATTGAGTTAACGAAGTAGGGCTTTGCTCCTGCCATAATTGCAGCACCCTCGTAAATCTTATAAAACGGGTTAGGCATTATGATTATTGGATTCTTCTTCGAAGTATCTATTGCAGATTGGATGAAAGAAAATATCCCTTCCCTTGTTCCTGAAACTGGAAGAACGTTTTTCTCTGGACTTACACTATATGCATTAAACCTCTCCGATAACCATTCCGTATAGGCTGCCCTTAAAAAACTTTCTCCTTTTGAAGTGGGATATTTTGAATAACTATCAGCATGATTATTTAATATGTCCAAAGCTTCTCTTGGTGCATCGCCTTTTGGTTCTCCGATATGAAGTCCAATTATTTCTTCAGGCTCTTTTTTTATATCTTTAAGCAGTTCAGCTAGATAATAGAAAGGATATTCCGTTAGAGAATTTAACAAGTTGTTCATTTTAGTTCTCCACTTAAAGAATCTTTTAAATCATTTAAGAGATTAGCAAGCTCAATTTTTTTTATAAAAGGAGTATCTTGCTTTGAAGTAATACAGAATCTATCTTCAGCTTTCTCACCATAGGTTGCGATTCTTGCTTTTTTTATTAAAGCCCCATGCTTCAGAAAGACTTGGCATATTGAAGCTAGTAATCCAGGTCTATCTGCTGTTTCTATTTCAATATCTGTCCATCTGTTAGACATATCATGTTTTATATTGATTTTAGTTTCTGTATTAAAGTGTTTGAGATGCCTGGGTAACCTCCTTTTTATTATTTTAGGAGTTAAATTCTTTTTGTTTAGAGCTTCATCAAGTTTTTTTATCAAAATCATAGCTTTTTCTGATCCAATGCTTACTTTTGATTCACTATCGCTTATTGTAATGAGATCCACACAGAAACCATCTCTCATTGCATGTAGTTTAGCATCTACAAAATTAATATTTTCTGAATCAAGGATCCCAATGATCGTCGCAAAAACATTAGCCCTATCTTTTGTATAAATAAATATTGAGGAAAGTGAATCATCTTCTTTTTCAATTAACTGAACTATTGTTTGATTTTTTCTACTTGAAAGAATGTTTGCGTGTTGAGCGAGATCTTTGAAATCCGAAGATTTGAAATAGTCTGGGTAAAACATTTCCCAAAGCTTTTTCACATCCTCATCTTCATGATTATCAATTAGCTTTAGGGCTTTTATTTTTTCTTCTTTGATAGATTTATTGATTAATATCTCGTCTTCCAAATAAAGTTTTGTTCTATCGTAAAGTTGTTTAAGTAGAGAAGCATTCCATGAATTCCATAAATTTGGATTAGTTGCACTGACATCTGCAACAGTTAAACAGTATAGATAATTAAGGTTTTCTATATTTGAAACACTATTTGCAAAATCTTTTATAACCAAGATATCGTCAAGATCCTTTTTTTGGGAAGTAACTGACATCAGTAGATGATTTTCTACAAGCCATTCTATTGTTTGAGTATCTTCGGAAGAAAATAGATGCTTTTTGCAAAATTTTCTAACTATTGATTTACCAAGACTGGAGTGGTCTGAACCTCTACCTTTTCCAATATCATGATAGAGTCCAGAGATATAAAGTATTTCAAGTTTAGGAAGGTCATTGATCAATTTAGAGGCGAGAGGGAAATTTTCTTTAGATTTACCCAGAGTCATCCAGCGCATATTCCTAAGAACTTGCAGTGTATGAGCATCAACCGTATAAATATGAAATAAATCATATTGCATTTGGCCTGTCACTCTTCCAAACTCAGGCAAGTATCTTCCTAAGATTCCTAGTTCTTTCATATTTTCTAATTGCGTAACAAGAAGCCTTTTAGATTTAAGAAGTTTAAGAAAGAGATCTATATTCTTTTTGTTAGATCTAAATTCAGAATCTATTAAATGTCTATCCTTCTTGAGAGATCTCAAAGTTTCAAAACCAATGCCATCTAAAGATGTGTTTTCACTTAGCTTGATAAATAGATCCAACAAAAGACTAGGATTTTTCTTAAATCCATTTAAGTCTTTGAGATGAATTAAATTATTTTTAACAAAAAAATTATTATCAAGATTCCGTTTTCTTGAAAATCTAGTCAACCCATTATTCTCTTTTAGGCTTTGTATGAAAGTAGAGTTTATCTCTGCAACATTAAGAGTAGATCGGTAATATCTATGCATTAGTTTTTCTGCAGCTTGATTAGGATTTTCAATGCTGGGGAAGAGATTTTGAGCTACTGGGATTTGATATTCAAATAAAAGACGGTCTTCTTCTCTTTTCGCTTCTAAATGTAATAAATATCTTATTACCCAAAGTAAATGTTTTGAATTATTTAGTTCAATTTGTTCTTCATCAGTAAGAAGTCCAACGTAATGATTGCCAGACGTGTTTCTTGATGAATTTCTAATTAACCAGTTGATTGTGTGAACATCCCTTAATCCTCCGGGAGAAGATTTGATATCTGGTTCAAGGTTATAAGACGTATTGTTGAAGCTTTCATGCCTCTCTTCTTGTTCAATGATTTTAGCTTGGATGAAGGGTTTGCTTCTCCATAAATTCTTCGTGTCTAATATCTTCAGATATTCTTTATGAATGTTATCGTTGCCAAATAACTTTCTATACTCAAGCATATTTGTCATAGTCTGCACATCTTGTCTTGCTTGGTCCGTTGCTTGACTGACAGTCCTGACGCTATGTCCAATTTGTAAACCTAAATCCCATAAGAGACTTATAAAGCTCTCAATTTTTTTTTGATCGGCTTTGATCAGTTTATTTTTAGATAAGAGAAGAAGATCAATATCGGAATAAGGGTGAAGTTCGCCTCTTCCATAACCGCCTACAGAAAAGATACCAAAATCTTGGATTAAGTTTAAATTATTTGTTAGTGCTAAATTTAGAATCAAATCATCTGTATCATCTGATCGCTTATTTAAAAAATATTTAATCCCTTTAATTTGTCTTCCTCTATCTTTATAGAGCCAATTATCAAATTGGTTAGATAAGTCCTCACTTTTCTTTTTTTGTTTTAAAGTCAGTTCTTCTAGCATATATAAACTTTACTGTTCTTCTTTTCTTAGGGTAAGAATTTCAGCTCCATCTTTATTTACATAAATCGTATGTTCCCACTGAGCCGAATTTCTTCCATCTTGAGTTTCTACCGTCCACCCATCTGAAAGAAGTTTTGTAAATTTTGTACCAAGATTAATCATAGGTTCAATTGTGAAACACATCCCCTCGATAATCTCTTGTCCAGTTTTCGCCTTACCATAATGGAGAATTTGAGGTTCATCGTGATAAATTTTACCGATACCATGACCGCAATACTCCTCTACCACTGAATAATAATTTTTTTCAGCATGGGTTTGTATTGCATGGCCAATATCACCGAGATGGGCACCTGGTTTTACTGCCTCAATCCCTTTGTAAAGACATTCTTGGGTTATATTGATCAGTCTCTCATTATGCGCTTGGGCTTTGCCAACTAGGAACATTTTTGAAGTATCTCCATGCCAACCATCTTTTATGACCGTTACATCAATATTCATAATGTCACCATTTTTTAAGATCCTATTGAAGTCAGGAATGCCATGACAGATAACTTGATTAATACTTGTGCATAAAGTCTTTTCAAAACCTCTATAACCAACATTTGCCGGAATGGCCTTTTGAACTTCTACAATATAATCATTGCATATTTTATCCAATTCTCCTGTCGAGACTCCCGGTTTAATATAATCACCAATCATTTCTAGGACTTCAGCAGCAAGTTTTCCTGCCTCCCTCATTCCATTAAGCTCTTCTATATTTTTTAACACTTTATTTTTTAAATACCTTAGGTTTTGATGGACACAATATGTTTCATTTATTATAGTGTGGTTTTAATGCCTATAGGCCTTAAAAATCACAATAGCGAACGACAGATCTTCTTCTGCTTCGCTTTTTTTTCGCCTAAATTTGTTCAATTTCTTAATAAATATTCATGGATAATAAGGTAATTATTCCTCTTGATCTTGAATACTCAGCTGCCATTGATATGGCAAAGAATTTCAATCCTGAACATTGTAAATTAAAGATAGGCAGCCAGCTATTTACTTCATCAGGTCCAAAGATTATCAAAGAATTGGATTTAATGGGGTTTGATATATTTTTGGACCTAAAATTTCATGATATACCAAATACTGTTTATGAGGCCATCAGCTCAGCTGCCGATCTTGGGGTCTGGATGGTTAATGTGCATGCTTCGGGAGGAAAGAAAATGCTTGAAGCTGCAAAAGAGGCTCTAAAAAATTATGAAACACCGCCTTTATTGATAGCTGTCACTATTTTAACCAGCCTTTCACAGGAAGATCTTTATCAGTTAGGTCTAGATGATCTTTCTCTTCAGGTCTTAAAACTTGCTAATCTTTCTTACGAATGCGAGCTTGATGGAGTAGTTTGTGCTTCAACTGACACTGCTGCTATTAAGGAAAGATTTGGAAATAAATTTATCACTGTAACACCTGGCATTAGGCCTAATGAATCTAATTTAAACGATCAAAGTAGGGTGTCGACTCCAAAACAAGCTATAAAAAACGGGTCTGATTATTTAGTTATCGGTAGACCAATTACCGGTTCTAATGATCCCGCAGAAGCCTTAAAAAATATTTATAAAGAAATCTTATGACAAAAGAACCGGCCATATTGGCTTTAGCGGACGGAACCATCTTTGAAGGACGAAGTATCGGTGCCTCTGGTCAAACAAATGGTGAAATAGTTTTCAATACATCGATGACAGGATATCAAGAAATCTTGACAGACCCATCGTATGCCAAACAAATAGTTACCCTAACTTATCCTCATATAGGCAATACAGGCACGAATGATGAGGACTTAGAGTCTGATAATATTTGGTGCTCAGGATTAGTTATAAGATCTCTTTCTCCAATAGAAAGTAACTGGAGAAAGACAAATAGCTTATCTGAATATTTAAAGCAAAATAATATAATCGGAATCTCTGATATAGATACCAGAAAATTAACAAGAATTATTCGAACTAAAGGGGCTCAGTCAGCCTCAATTTTTGCAGGAAACGAAATAGATGAGAAATCAGCAATTTTAAATGCAAATCAATTTGGAGGCTTATCTGGAATGGATCTAGCCAAAGTAGTAACTACACCAAAAAATTATTTGTGGGATCAAGGGACATGGCGAGGGTGTAAAAAGAATTCTAGTTTTAAGGTGGCTGTTTTAGATTTTGGTATCAAAAAGAACATCTTGAGGATTCTATCTGATAGAGGGTATGAATTAACTGTCTTTCCAGCTAAGTCAACTTTTGAAGAGATTATGGAGATAAAGCCAGATGGTGTTTTTTTATCTAATGGTCCAGGTGATCCTGAGCCATGTTCTTATGCCATAGATACAATTAAAGAACTTACTGATAGGGAGGTTCCACTTTTTGGAATATGTTTGGGGCATCAGTTATTAGCTTTATCGCTAGGAGCGAAAACTTCTAAAATGAAATTTGGGCATCATGGCGCTAATCACCCTGTTCAAGATATCAAAACAAAAAAAGTTTCCGTTAGTTCTCAGAATCATGGATTTACTGTCGAAGAGAATTCCTTGCCAGACTTTCTTAATGTTACCCATAAATCTTTATTCGATGGAACCGTACAGGGAATAGAGCATAACTCTCTTCCTTTGTTTAGTTTTCAAGGTCATCCCGAAGCAAGCCCTGGACCTCACGACTTGAAGTATTTGTTTGAAAGATTCGAAGAAAATATGAAAAAAAATGCCTAGACGAAAAGATATTAATTCAATTTTAATTATTGGAGCAGGACCGATAGTCATAGGTCAGGCATGTGAATTTGATTATTCGGGTGCACAAGCCTGTAAAGCGCTTAAAGAAGATGGTTATAAAGTAATTTTAATTAATTCTAATCCTGCAACGATTATGACTGATCCGAGTATGGCTGATGCTACTTATATAGAACCAATACATTGGGAAACAATTGAAAAGATTATTGAGAAAGAAAAGCCTGATGCTCTGTTACCTACCATGGGGGGCCAAACAGCTCTGAACGCAGCTCTTGATCTAGATAGTAGAGGAATATTGACTAAGCATGGCGTAGAAATGATTGGAGCAACCAAAGAAGCGATTGATAAAGCGGAAGATAGAGAATTGTTTGCGATTTCTATGGAAAAGATAGGCTTAAATGTTCCAGAATCAGGTTTAGCTCATAACCCTGAAGAAGCTCATACTCTTTTAGAAAAAATAGGTTTTCCTTGTGTCTTAAGACCAAATTTTACCATGGGGGGTTCAGGCGGAGGAATCGCCTATAACCTAGAAGAATTTGATCAAATCTGTAAAAGAGGTTTAGAACTATCACCAACTTCAGAAATTTATCTAGATAAGTTCTTGGGTGGTTGGAAAGAATACGAGATGGAGGTTGTGAGAGATAAAAATGATAACTGTATCATCGTTTGTAGTATTGAAAATTTAGATCCAATGGGCGTGCATACTGGCGACTCAATTACAGTCGCACCCGCTCAAACTCTTACTGATAAGGAATATCAAATAATGAGAAATGCATCAATTGATATTCTCAGAGAAATTGGAGTTGAAACTGGCGGCTCGAATGTTCAATTCACTGTTAATCCGGAAGACGGAGAATTGCTTGTAATTGAAATGAATCCCCGCGTATCAAGATCATCTGCATTGGCATCAAAAGCAACAGGCTTTCCAATAGCAAAAGTTGCAGCAAAATTAGCTGTCGGATATACCCTCGATGAACTAACAAATGATATTACAGGAGGTGTAATACCTGCTTCCTTCGAACCTTCCATAGATTATGTTGTGACGAAGATACCTAGATTTAATTTCGAAAAGTTTAATCAGACAGAACCAGTGCTATCCACTCAAATGAAATCTGTAGGTGAAGTGATGGCAATTGGTAGGACTTTTCAAGAATCTCTTCAAAAAGCTATTAGAGGTCTTGAGACAGGAAGAGATGGATTGAATCCAATATTTAATGAAGATGATGAATTTGAGACTCTTAAACAAAAAATAAGTATCCCAAGTCCTGATCGCCTTTGGTTCGTAGCTGATGGATTTAGAAAAGGCTTATCAGTAGAAGAAGTTTTTGAATTTTCAAAGATAGATCCTTGGTTTCTCATTCAAATCAAAGATCTGATTGATGTTGAAGTCGAAATTGAAAAACTATCGCTATCAGAATTGAATAAAGATAATTTACTTAACTTCAAAAGAAAAGGTTTCTCTGATTCTAGAATTGCAGATCTAATTGAATCTTCTGAAGAAGAAGTCAGATCAACTAGAAAATCTCTCAATGTTCAACCTGTGTTTAAGAGAGTGGATACATGCGCAGCAGAATTTGAATCTTCGACTGCTTACATGTATTCAACTTATGAAGAGGAATGCGAAGCCAAAGTAAGTGATAGAAGAAAGATTATGGTTTTAGGTGGAGG
>CAJWDT010000020.1 GCA_913031395.1 uncultured Gammaproteobacteria bacterium | reverse complement strand
TAAAAGATATAGATCTTGGAGGTAAGGTTGCGATGGTTACCGGTGGTTATTCTGGAATAGGACTAGAAACCACAAGAGCGCTCAAAGAAGCAGGAGCAAGAGTAATTGTCCCTGCCAGAAGAAAAGATGTAGCAAAGTCTGCATTGTCAGGAATAGTAGAAAGTGAAGATATTCTAAATCTAGACTTAGCTGATCCTAGTTCTGCTCAAAGTTTTGTAAATGAATTTGTAGATTCAGGCATGAGTTTAGACATACTCATAAACAATGCTGCAGTCATGGCCTGTCCCCAGATGCCGACTAAAGAAGGTTGGGATCTCCAATTTGCGGTTAATCATATTGGTCACTTCATTATTACCAAGGGCTTACTTCCTACTATGTCATCTTCAGGATCTAGGATTGTTACGCTCTCTTCAACAGGACATAAACTCTCTGGTATTCAATGGGAAGATGTTCACTTTGAAGGGTCATATGATAAATGGAAGGCTTATGGTCAGTCCAAGACGGCCGCTAGCTTATTAGCTGTTGAAATAAGTGAAAGAATGAAAGATGAAGGTATAAAAACCTATTCTGTTCATCCAGGAGGGATCTTCACTCCTCTTCAAAGACATTTAGAAAAAGAGGAGATGATAGCTCTGGGTTGGCTTGGAGAAGATGGAGAGCTTTCAGAAATGGCAGCTGCTAATTTCAAATCGCCTACACAAGGTGCCTCAACAAGTCTTTGGTGTGCTACGAGTCCAATGCTCGAGGAAGTAAGTGGTGTTTACTGTGAAAACTGTGATGTTGCTGTTAGGCAGGAAGATGGGCCTATGGCTCGTTATATAGGAGTAGCTGATTGGGCAGTTGACACAGATGAGGCAGCTAAACTTTGGGACTTAACTGAACACACCCTTTCCTCCTTAAATTAAAACAGACTCAACACACGAATAAACTTCAATGAATACTTTCTTTGGATGGCGCATGGTAGCTATAGCTATAGCCATTGATTTCTTTGCAGTTGGTTTTGCTTTTCAATCTTACCCAGTCATACAATTACATCTTGAGAAAGAGCTTAATCTGTCAAGATTCGTTACCACTTTAAGTATCCCAATCTTCATGATGTGCTCCGCTCTATTTTTCCCAATAGTAGGTAGGCTTCTAGATAAATACTCTGTCAAAAAGATAATTGTCTTTGGAGGTTTTATATACTCTCTAAGTCTAATTGCGCTTTATTTTTCTGTGAATTATTTCACTTTTATTATTATCTATGGATTGCCAATTGCTCTTGGAGCTACTTTGATGGGAAATCTAGCAACTTCAAAATTAGTTTCTTCTTGGTTTGAAAAACAAGCAGGTAGAGCTCTAGGCATAGCTGCAGTAGGAGTGTCATTTGCAGGCTTTATATTCCCTAACTTTGTTCAGTACTTTTTAATGGATATTTTGCTATTGGAATGGAGAGAGGTTTATCTGGTCTTTGGTTTATTCCTTTTAGTGATTATTACGCCGTTAATTTATTTAGTAGTGATAGATAAACCCGAAGACGTAAACCAGGAAATTGATGGTGGTATAAAAACAGACAATACTCAACAAGATGATAATGTCGGGGTTGAATGGGAAATTAGAGATCTATTAAAGAACAGAAATTTTTGGATTCTGACAGCAGTATTTTCACTGCAATTTTCTTCAATGATGGCTATTCTTGCTCATCTAACTTTCTATGCATCTGAAAGAGGCTGGGCTGATCAAGCGGCGTTTATATTCGGTATGTACGCAATTCCAGCCATGTTAAGTAAGGTTGTCTTTGGCTGGTTAGTTGAGAAGAAACTTGATCCAAGAATGGCTGTTTCAATTTCTCTAGTATTTCAGGCAGTAGGCCTTTTATTGATCACTGTAACTCAAACTCCTACGCAGTTAGCTTTTGTTATAGCTCTATTTGGGTTTGGTGGAGGTGCGGGCCTTCCAATGAGTAATATCCTTTTTAGAAATACATTTACACCTAAAAGCTTTGGAACATCGAGAGGATTATCTCAACCATTCATATTCTTATTTCAAGCTATTGGAACGCCTGGTGTAGCGTTAATTTTTCAATATTACGGAAATTATGACAACGCCTTCTTAATGCTTACCATCATGGTGGTATTGGCCATATTTATAATATGGTTAATGAAAAAACCTCAGGAAGACTTGGCAAGCAATTCTTGAATTAACTGATCTAAATTTTCAATAAATGGAAGCGGTTGATCAAGCATAAGATGATGCTGAGCATCTTTTAATCCCAAGACGGGTGAGCCCTCAGGTAAAAGATCTGCCATACCTTTCACTCCTGATCTCGCATTGAACTCAACTGTATGTTCTCCATAATAAAAACCTACAGGACATTGGAGATTTGACAAAATCTCAGAATGATCAGAGCCAATAACTAGACCGTCGTATGCGGCAGGATCAAACGTCCAAGCCCAACCTGTTTCTGTTTGTCTTGTGGAGTGATCGGCTATGTAATCAACTAAGTATTGATTAACACAAGCTTGAGGTGGCATGAGCCTAAAACGTTTTATCAAATCTTCTTTGTTATCCACAATACGTGGAGGTCGTGCAGGAGTTCTATCCGCATACCATTCATGATGTTCTTCAGGTTTATAAACTACAAAATCAACTAGCAAAAGTCCTGACATATCTTGGCTATGCTTAGAAGCTGTTATTAAAGATACCATCCCCCCAAAACTATGGCCGACGATAATAGGATTTTCCATCCCGGCGTCATTAACGACTCCCCAAACATCATCCACAAATGTATCTCTAGTATAAAAAGATCTCCAGTCACTTCCACCCATTCCAGAAAAGCTCATTACAACAAAATGATATTTATCAGAAAGCATTGCACCAATAAATTTAAACCAATGAGCATGAGCATTTGTGCCATGTAACATGATGACGCTTTGATTTTTAGGGTTGCCCCATTCCATATATTCAATTTTTGCGCCATTGACCTCAACAAACTTACTTTGATGCTCTTTATTAAGTGCATCATTGAACCAATCTGGATTTGTATGAATGAGTTCCATCTTCTAATTATAAAAAAGCGATGATGTTAGATGATTCTAAGGGTTTATTGAACCTTTATTTTAGGAATTAAGAGAATCAGTTTTAGCAGCTGCAATAAAATCATTTTTATGTAGTCCGCCAATTTTATGAGACCACCAGGTAACTTCAACCCTGCCCCACTCTAATAAAATTGCTGGATGATGATCTTCCTCTTCAGCTAAAGCAGCGATCTTTTGAGTAAAATCAAGAGATTGTGCGTAGTCGTCAAATTTAAATACACGATTAAGCATTAAAATTGAGTCTTTTGTAACTGGTTGCCAGTCCGGTATCTGTTTTAATAATCCGGGTAACTCATCGTCAGTCACTCTAGGTGCGTCTGCTCTACATGCTTCACATTTTTGTTTTAATAAATCTTCCATGACTATTTACTGATACCTCCTTTAGTAAGCTTTGCTGGATTAAGAAGCTTCTTTAATTGAGCTACCGATAAGTCTGTTTCTTCGCTTGCCACTTCAATTACAGGCTTACCAAGCTTATAAGCTTTTTTAGCAATCAGAGCTGCCTTTTCATAACCAATAATTGGATTAAGAGCCGTAACCAATATAGGGTTTCTTGATAAAGATGACTCAAGATTCTTTTTGTTTACTTTGAATGTCTTGATGGCTTTGTTAGACAATACATCCATTGCACCTGATAAAAGATTAATGCTCTTCAAAAGGTTATAAGCGATTACTGGAAGCATGACATTGAGTTGGAAATTACCTGCTTGAGCAGCAACTGTTATTGAAACATCATTACCAATGACATCGGCAGAAACCATTGTTACTGCTTCAGGAATTACCGGATTAACTTTGCCGGGCATGATACTACTTCCTGGTTGAAGCGCCTGTAACTCAATTTCCGATAGTCCTGCTAAAGGTCCACTATTCATCCATCTAAGATCATTAGAAATTTTCATTAAGATGACAGCAAGATTTTTAAGCTCACCGGATAATTGAACAGAGCAATCTTGTGCACTTAACTCATGAAAGAAGTTTGAACTTGGAACACACTTACAATTACTTCCTGAGAGTTTGGTTAATTCTTGAGCAAATATTTTTGCAAATTGTTTATGAGCATTGATACCGCTGCCAACTGCTGTTCCCCCTTGCGGAAGCTCTAAAAATCTCTCCTCAATAACACTGAGCATTTTACGAGAAGCGCTAAGCTGACTAGACCAAGCCAACAATTCATCAGAAAAATCTATTGGCATTGCATCCATTAAATGAGTTCTACCTGTTTTAGCAATTCCTTTAACTTCTTCTGCTTTTTTCTCAATTTCTGTAATTAATTTATCTAGAGCTGGGTAAAGTTTTGAAGTGAGATCCATGTGGGCCGAGACTTTAATCGCAGTCGGGATGACATCATTACTACTCTGACTCATATTGACATCATCATTTGGGCCAATATCGAGTTTTGAACTTTTTGAAGCCAAGTTGGCAATTACTTCATTAGCATTCATGTTAGAGCTTGTGCCTGATCCTGTTTGAAAAACATCTATAGGAAACTCTTGGTGATGTTTTTCTTGCCAAACTTCTTTGGCAGCTTTTGAAATAGCTTTGGCTTTATTGGCAGGTAAAAGTTTCAACTTCACGTTCGCTCTTGCGGCAGCATCTTTAATCAAGCCCAGTGAATTGACAAAAGACTTAGTGAAAGGAAAATCCATCTTAATTCCACTTATTGGAAAATTGTTAACCGCCCTTTGAGTTTGGGCTCCCCAGAGTGCTTTCTTAGGAACTTTCACATCTCCTAAGCTATCTTTTTCAATTCTGTAATTTTTTGTAGCCATTTAATTATTATATTAGTTTTCAGTGGGATATATTTTAACAAATATGCTAGATTAATTATCTGAATTTAATGCAAAGACATTAGTGGAGAGAAAAAAATGGAAATTGATGTTACAAAAGGAAAGATTGATCAAAGAAATAAAGGTAATTTAACTCCGCCTGAGTTTAATTCTATTGATGAAGAAAGAAGGCATGGTCTTGAACGCCTAGCAAGTGCTTTTCGCATGTTTGCCCATTTTGGTTTTGACGAAGGTCTTGCCGGTCACATCACCCTAAGAGATCCTGAATATAAGGATCATTTTTGGGTTAATCCATTCGGAGTGCATTTTGGTCAGATGAAAGTTTCTGATTTACTCTTAGTGAGTCATGAAGGTGATATTGTCATAGGAGATAGACCTATTAATAATGCTGCCTTTGCAATTCACTCAAGACTGCATATGAATCATCCTGATCTAAATGCAGCAGCACACTCACATTCAATGTATGGAAAGACTTTTTCTACTATGGGAAGACTTCTTGAACCTATTACTCAAGATTCATGTGCTTTTTATGACAATCATGTTTTATTTGATGACTTTACAGGGGTCGTTCTTGATACAAGCGAAGGAGATAGAATTGCAGAGGCCTTAGGAGATAAGAAAGCCGCTATTCTTAAGAATCATGGATTACTGACCACAGGACAAACAGTAGATGAGGCTGCATGGGGATTCCTTTCCATGGACAGATGTTGTCAGTCACAACTGTTAGCAGAAAACGTGGGGCAGATGGAAAGGATTCCTGATGAAGTGGCAGAACTTACTAGAGGTCAAGTGGGTTCATCTATTGGTATGTGGATGAGTTACCAACCAATATTCGATCTTATGCTCGAAAAAGATGACAGCTTCTTAAGTTAAGCCTTCTTTAGGGCCTCTTTCATTTTATCGTCGTGGCCTTCAACAAAACCCCAATTTGACATATAAGTAATAAATTTCGGCGACAGACCTTCATTAGCCAAATAATCAGCACTCACCGGAATCACTGGAGGCTCAAACTCAGGATTGTCTGCATATAATTCGGGAAAATTATGATTCAAAATGGCAGCTCTCCCAAGCATCACCCAATCAATATCCTCTTCCATAGCTTTTGTGGCATCTTGTGGTGTTCTGATATTTCCGGCTACACCTAAACGAGTATCTCCTTTCTTGAGCTCAGAAAAATGCTGAAGTAATGTCTTTCCTTTAAATTCATCCTCTTGTGGTTCTTGAAAGCAATTCCATAAAGACATATCTAGAAAATCTAGTTTTCCGGATAACATCAATTCTTCTGCAAGTTGTTTAGATTCACCTAGTTTGATGCCAAATCTTTCTGAAGAAAGTCTAACACCCAACATAAAGTCACTTGAACATTCAGATCTTATTCCATCTATAATTTCTTTTAATAAACGTGAGCGACCTTCTAAGTCACCTCCATATTCATCTTCCCTGAAATTAACTTCGTCACTTAAAAATTGACAGATTATGTAACCATGAGCACCGTGAAGCTCTACCCCATGGAATCCAGCTTTCTCAGAACGTACAGCACCTGCAATAAAATCATCTCTTAATGTTTTGACTTCATCTAACGACAAAGCTCGAGCAGAAAATTCTTCATTATCAGAAGGGCATACTGGGTCTTCTCCAATAATCTCTTTTGGCGATCGCATTCCTGCATGGTGTAATTGAACATTAGAAATACTACCTGACTTGTTAATTTCTTCTGCTAATCGAGACAATCCTTCTAAGTGATCATCTGAAAAAACACCCATCTGACCAGGGAAGCCCTTACCTATAGCCTGTATATGAGATGCACAAGTCATTGTTAGTCCGAAACCACCTTTTGCTCTCATTGTAAGCCAGTGAAATTCTTCATCTGACATAATTCCGTTTTCATGGCTCTGAGAGTTAGTGAGTGGTGCCAGCATGAAACGGTTCTTCATTTCAGGACCTCTTGAAAAAGTTAGCGGTGAAAGTAATTTACTCACCTAACTTCTCCTCAACTTGCCACAAAGTATCTTTTCCAAAATACATCTGATCATCAACAAAGAAAGTTGGAATACCAAAGACTCCTCTTTCTGCTGCTGCTTCAGTGTTTGAAATTAAAGTAGCTTTTACATCAGGATCCTGCATTTGTTCCATCAACTTTTGCGCATCAAGACCAGATTCTTCAAATGCTGATTTTATAACTTCTGGATCATCCATTTTTTTTGGCTCTTCCCACATATGTACTAATACTTTATCAATATAATCTTCGAGATAGCCGTCCTTATCTGCTGCGACAGCCCCCCTAATAATTTGCAGGCTGATCACTGGGAAATGTGGGTTCATTTGAAATTTATCTAGACCATGCCTTTGTATAAAGCGTTGCATTTCTAAATTCTGATATTCATTTTTATTTTTAACACCAAAGAATTGCTCCATTGGGGGCTTGTTATTAGTCAATTTAAAGATACCACCTAATAAGACAGGAATATAGTTAACTTTGGCTCCTGTTTTTTCTTTAATTGATTGCATGACTTTATGGCTTAAATAAGCATTTGGACTTGCAAAGTCAAAATAAAAATCAACTTCCTTTGACATAATTTCTCTCCTTTAATTATCTTTATTTTCTAAATCTTCTTCATCAGACCCTTCAATCATATCAAGAATCTCTGAATAATCACGATCTGAACATGAGCCATTCATAAACTCATTAAACTTCTTTTTGGAGACTCCATTTCCATCTCCGTAAGATAAACCAAACAAGGTTTCACATTTTTCTTGATCATTAAACCTTAGATCGGTAGAAAGCTTAGAAAGTAAATAACTTTGATTGTATTCAACATCAGACATATAGATACCTTGATCATTCTCAGAATCAAGCACTAAGTACTTATCTCTCTCTGTATTAGACCAGGCATTCCACTCGGGTAAATCCCCTTCTCTGCCTGTTCCAGGTTTACCGGTATACGCAAATTCGGCCCAATAAGACTGCATTTGATCTGATAATTTCTTTCCTGCCGGGTAAGCGTCTTCTCCAAATAAAAAGTTTTTGACGATAAAGCTATCGAAAGAACCAAAAACAAAGAGGATCTCAAGGGCATGAGCTGATCCTATGAGCTTTGAAAGATCTATATCATTAATAGTACTTAACTCATCCCAATCAAATCGATAAGCATAAGTATCTCTATGGCCAGACTGAATTAGTTTTCTAGCAGGAGTATCAACTGCTCTTTGCTTCCAAAATGAAGATCCATAGAAACTAATAGCATCGTAATAATCAGGATCTATTATTTCTAATGGCATCTCATCAACGCCAACAGTTTTATAAAGACCAGAGGCAGGGCCCCATTTCACAAAATTTCTATTTAACGCATTAAAGAATTTATTTTCATCTTTGTTTGTTCCTGAAATAATTGGAACTCTTCTTAGGCTTGAATTATTGAAAGATTCTTCTATACCTCCCTTCAAAATAACATGACCATCAGGAAATACTCTTGTCATTCCTCCACGTTTCGGTCTTGCATCGTAAGAAGACTGCAATAAAACATCAGGGCCTAGTTCATACAAGATGGATCTAATCTCGCCTTGACTCATTTTATCTTGAACTTTCTTAGCATCTTTAAGGTTAGCTGCTAATTTATTGGCGACTAAAATATGGTTAAAAACTTCTAGGCCACTTCTTGAAGGAGCTATACCGCTTTCTGGAAAATAACTTTCAGCTGCCTCTATTGAAGAAGAGGACATTATTCCACTTTGCACTATAACTTTATGATATAAACCCTCAGCCAAAGGAGACGCGAATATAGCTGCTGCATTGTGACCACCGGCTGATTCTCCAAAAACTGTTACATTCTCAGGATCGCCTCCAAAAGACTTTATATTTTTATTAATCCACTCCAAAGCCTTGATCGTATCAAGAGTTCCGTAATTTCCAGAAATATCAGACTTAGAAGAGCTAGATGTCTTGAGGGCGGGGTGCCTAAACCATCCCAGTGGTCCCATTCTGTAATGAATAGTCACAACCACAACATTGTATTTGGAAACTAAAAGACTAGGATCATATACATGCGCACTACCCGTAGTATTACCGCCTCCATGAATCCACATCATGACTGGTAATTTTTCTTGATTATCTTCTATTAAACTTTCTGTTAACTGTGGAGTCCAAATATTGAGATATAAACAATCTTCGCTCCCGCTCCATTTATCTTCACTATCACCTTGAAGCCTGCTAGATCCTTGAAAACATGCTGATTTAAATTCTATAGCCTCCAGAGTCTCATTCCTCGAAGCAGTATCTCGAGGAGCTTTCCATCTCAATTCTCCAATTGGAGGTTTAGCAAAAGGAATGCCCTTCCAAACAAAAGTATTATTCTCTCCTGCCATCCCGATTACCGTTCCCTCTTGAGTTTCTCTTAAAGAATCCTTATCTATTGTTTGTCCACAACCTACAAAGATTAAAAGAGAGACTATCGAAATCTTAATTTTTATATTCATAATTCTTACCAATTTTCGGACCAGGGCCTAAGATCTATTTCAAAAGACCAAGTACTTTTCTTTTGTTTATGGAGCATCAAAAAATTTTCTGCAATACTTTCTATGTCTAATTTACCATCTTCCCCTTTGCTATTAGCAAAATCTGGGAATCTTAGATTAACCTTATCTCCATCTATAATTCCATCAATAATCACATGAGCAACATGTATACCTTGTGGTCCAAACTCTTTTGATAAACCCTGAGCTAAAGACCGCTCCGCACTTTTGGCTGCTGCAAAAGCAGTGAATGGAGGTCTAGATCTAATTGAAGCAGTGGCACCAGTAAAAAGAAGAGAACCTCCTCCCTCTAATAGCCTAGGAATCGCTTGCTGTGAGACTAAGAAGGCTCCTTTTGCACAGACTTCCCATAGATCTTGAAAAAAGGCTAAATCCATATCAAGAAATGGCTTGGCATTATTATTACCTGCGTTATAAATAACTGATTCAAGTTGTGTTTCTGATTCATCTATTTTCTTAAAAACATTAATAACATCATCTGGATTAGTAACATCAGCAACCACTCCACGAATAGTACCGTTAGAAACTGATGTATTTTCAAGAGAGTTCATGTTCTCTTTATTTCTACCACAACCGAAAACCGTATAACCTTCTTCTGCAAATTTCTTGCACAAAGCAACACCCAGACCTTGATCAGGTCCCACTCCTAATACTAAAACAGATTTTTCTTTCGCCATGAGTTAATTATAGGTAAGCATCTTACCTTTATTAGAACTAAATACTTCCATGTTTTAAAGCTTGCATGAGTTAAGTTTGTTACGTAAATTAATGAAATATTAAAGACTAAATAAGGAGATAAAGATATGCAAATATCACCAATACCTACTCTATCAGAAGAAATTAATGATATTCGCCTAAGAACAGCAGATATTGTTGCCAATAGAATCATACCTAATGAAGCTACTATTTACGCTGGTGGCGATAAGTCTAAAAAACTCAGAAAAGAAATTAATGAAGAAGTAAAAAAACAAGGCTTATGGGCTCCTCACCTTCCATCTGAATATGGTGGAATGGATAACGGGTTCCTTGAGTTAGCTTATATGAATGAAATATTAGCTTGGTCTCCATTAGGCAATAGAATGTTTGGAGTCATAGCTCCTAATTCGGGTAATCAAAAAATTCTTGTTAAGTATGGAACGGATGAACAAAAGAAGAAGTGGCTTATTCCATTGATTAATCAAGAAATGGAATCCGGATTTTCGATGACAGAACCTGACTCAGCAGGGTCTGATCCTAGATCTTTAAAAACTACAGCAGTAAGAGAAGGAGATGAATGGGTCATAAACGGACATAAGATTATGACATCAAATGGAAATAGAGCAGATTTTTTAGTTGTCATGTGTAAGACAGAAGAGG
The DNA here is from genome assembly GCA_913031395.1 of uncultured Gammaproteobacteria bacterium. Lineage (GTDB taxonomy): Bacteria > Pseudomonadota > Gammaproteobacteria > Magnimaribacterales > Magnimaribacteraceae > Magnimaribacter. The sequence continues at coordinate 9,139 of CAJWDT010000020.1, read as the reverse complement.
ATGGAGATGAAGGTGGAGCCAACTCTAAAATGACACAAATAATAGTTCCTACAGACTCTCCTGGCCTGACCAAAGTTAGGTCGGTACCCATATGGGGCCATACAGGTGGAGATCATATGGAGATCAAATATGAAAATGTTCGAGTTCCATTAGAAAATGCTCTTGGAGCTAGAGGTTCGGGTCACCAAGCTGCTCAAGATAGATTGGGTGCTGGAAGGGTTTATCACTGTATGAATACAATTGGACAGATGTGGAGAGCCTTTGACATCATGGTTAAATATTCAACTGAAAGGGAGGTTCATGGCGGCAAGCTCGAAACTAAACAATTTATTCAAGGTTTCATTGCTGATTCTTATATGGATATACAGGCATCAAGATTGATGACAATACATTGTTCAGAAATCATGGATAAAGAAGGCGATGCTCGAGTCGATATTTCAGCTATAAAGGTCTTTGTTCCAGCCGCAGGAACAAGGGTTGTAGATAGGGCTATCCAAATTCATGGATGGAGAGGAGTCTCTAGTGACACACCACTTGCAGGAATGTATCAAGGCTTTAGAACATTAAGGTTAGCGGATGGACCAGATGAGGTACATAGAATCTTAATTGCTAAAGAAATCTTAAACAGGTACCACGATGGGTTGTCTTGGGACTTTGGGGTTTAATACTTTTAGTTTCTAGACACTAAACGAACGGTTGAAGTGGCACTAGCAACAAGCTTGTCTTGTTGGTAAAGCTTACTTGTCATAAAAGCAGTACTTTTTCCTAGCTGTAAGACTTCGGCTATACAATTCAACTTTCCTTGACGTGTAGGAGCAAGAAAACTGACATTTAAGTCTAATGTCATAGGTATAATTTTAAAATCAAACAAACCCATCAAAAGATGAGCCATTGGAGCATCTAGCATGCCAGTAACGAAGCCTCCCTGCACTACTTGACCATCAGAATGAGTAAAATCATAAATTGCTTCAAATTCCATTTCTATTTCAGGGGGTTCAGAGCTAAAACGGATGACCTTTGCACCCAATGTATCGGTACAAGGAGCAGAATCTGATTGAAGTGATTGTAAAATTTTGGAGTCTTCCATAACTATTGTTAGTTTAACTCAAGAAGAAAAAGGGTGGTAGATGAAACTTTTTGCTGCGCCCAACCAAAAATTAATTTACAAAGCCTCACCTACCATAGATAGTAGGATGCAGCTTGAAGTTCAGCTAGTGCAGCTAAAAATGGGTGACAGCTGCATCCTACTTGTTAACTGAGAGAGTTACCTTGGAGAGGTTTTTTCTGGGGAGAAATAAAACGTCTCACAGTTATTTAATATCTAGAGGGTTACCTTGGAGAGGTTTATTTCTGGGGAGAATTATTAACGCCTCTTGATATTGATTGCAATTATATACACATATAAATAATTTGTATAGTACTTATGTAAAAAAATTATTAGCTTTATTTCTTCCTAAAAACATTAGAAGAATTAGCTGTGATGAGCAGATCAAAAGGTTGTTAGTGAGGCATGGGAATTTTTCCGAAATAAGATTGAATTTGGTCGGGACGGCTGGATTTGAACCAGCGACCACCACACCCCCAGTGTGGTGCGCTACCAGACTGCGCCACGCCCCGATTAATTAAGTTTCTTTAGGAGTCCCTCTAGATCTTGAACGACATCTTGAGATTTATCACTTTTAAATTCTTTACTATCAGAATTCTTGAGACTTTTCTTAGCTCCAGTAATAGTCATACCCTCTTCGTTTAGCAAGTGATGTATTTGCTTGATAAGCTTCATATCATGTTCTTGATAGTATCTTCGACTGCCTTTTCTTGTTGCAGGCCTCAAGCCATCAAATTCTTTTTCCCAGAATCTCAGAGTATGAGCTTTTATATTACAAAGTTTTGACACCTCACTTATTGAGAAATATTTTTTTTCTTGAGAAATCTCTTTACTCATCAATGGTAGATATCTTTTTTCTTAGTTTATTTCCGGCCCTAAATGTTACAACTCTTCTTGCACTTATAGTGACATCCTCACCTGTTTTTGGATTCCTACCTGGTCTTGCCTTTTTATCAATGAGTTCAAAATTTCCGAATCCGGATAATTTAACTTCTTCGTTGTTGATTAAGGCTGTCTTTATTTCTTCAAAAAAATCTTCGATTAAGATTTTACATTCGCTTTTATTAAGACCTATCTCGTTATGAAGATGGTCTATGATGTCCGCCTTGGTGATTGTTTCTGTCATTAGATCCTTAGTTCTCCACCGAGTTTAGTTTTAACAGAGTTTACAATCTTTTCTACGGCTTGATCAATTTCGGAATCTAATAAAGTATTTTTCATAGACTGCCATGAAATCGTGAGCGCAATACTTTTTTTATCTTCAGCGATTCCTTTACCTTGATAGACATCAAAAATCTTAATATCTTTAAAGAATTTTCCAGCAGACGACTGAATAACTTGTTGCAGGTCTTCTGAAGTAATTTCTTTATTAATTAAGATAGCAAGATCCCTAGAAGTTAAAGGTTGTTTAGAAAACTCAATAAAAGAGGTAACAGCTTTATTTATAAAATTAGATATTTCTATAGAAAAAATAAATACATCTTCCTTGAAACCTAACTTCTCTAGATGCTCAGGATGTAATGCACCTAAGAAACCTACTTCTTGATTCTTAAAATAAATAGACCTAGACATACCTGGATGTAAAAAATTATTAGAGTTATCTTTAAACGAGTACTCTATATCAAATTTAGAAAGTAGATCTAAGACGATACCCTTTAAGTCATAAAAAGAAGACTCTCTAGATTTTTCACTCCAGTTTTCAGCCGACACATTGCCTTTAATTAATCCAGCAAGTGTTTTAGTCTCTTGGACTAAATTTTTCTTTGAAATAAATGTGTTCCCTATTTCAAATAGCCTTTGATCATTTTGTCCGTGATTGAGATTATAGATACAACTATTAACCAAACCTGATACAAGGCTTGTTCTCATAATTGACATATTCTGAGATATTGGATTTTTTACTTCCAAAGTTTTATTTTCTTCACCGAAAAGACTATGGTCTTCGGGACTAATAAAAGAATAACTTATAATTTCATTAAACCCTTTTGATGTTAAAGCATCATTCAGAATCTCTTCAGTTGTTTTAGTTTTTTTCTTATAAACTGGATTCAGGGAAGTTTGAGGCAATGAATCATAACCTTCAAGTCTAGCAAGTTCTTCAATCAAATCTGCTTCAATATTTATGTCATATCTCCAAGAAGGAGAAATTACGGTAATGGCGTCATCTTTACTCTCTGGGCTAAAGCCAAGACCCTTAAAATATCTCACTGCTTTCTGCTTTGAGATATTAGTTCCCAAGACTTTATTAGATCTCTTAAGATTGATTCCTACTTTTAATTGTTTAGGGATAGAATTTTTCTTAGTTGTTCCAATAATATTACCAAAGGAACCCCCCACAGTTTTTTGCAATAAAGAGCTAGCTCGGCCTAATGCGAACTCTTGAAGCTTATAATCGACGCCCCTCTCAAACCTAAGAGATGCATCAGTTTGAAACCCATACCTTCTTGCCCTTCCCCTAACTGAGGTAGGTTTAAAAAAAGCACTTTCGAGAAATATTGAAGAAGTAGTTTTAGTTACAGAGGAGTTCTTTCCTCCCATAATACCTGCAAAGGCTATTGCTTCTTTGTCATCAGAGATAACAAGGCAATCACTATCTAGAGTAATATTCTGATCATCTAATAAAGTAATAGATTCTTTTTTCTGAGCTGGCCTTACAGAAATATTTCCATTTAACTTATCTCTATCAAAGGCATGTAATGGTTGCCCAAGTTCAAGAAGGATATAGTTAGTTATATCTACCACGGGATCTATAAGTTTCTGATCACTGAGTTTGAGCCTTTCTGCTATGAGAGGAAGAGTTTTAGATTTAAGAGAAATACCTCTTAATGTTCTTCCGAAATAAATGGGACCTTCAGAACAAACCTTTACACCGATATCGTCTTTAAACGAATCAGGAACACTATCTAGTATTGGAAGCCTTAGTTTTACATTATTAATTACAGATAGCTCTCTAGCCACACCAAGAACACTAAACCCATCTCCTCGGTTAGGTGTAATATCTAAATTAATTATGGAATCATTGCCAGTGATTTTTGATTTGATATGCTCATAGCCATCCACTTCTAATCCGGCCATAGTTAATTGTGAGCAGATTTCTTCTGTGGACAAACTAATATCAATAAATTCGCTCAGCCAATTTTTACTAAACTGCATTCTAAAACTGCCTTAAAAATCTTAAATCATTTTCAAAAAAAGCTCTTAGATCAGGAATATCATACTTAAGCATGGCCATTCTCTCGACCCCTAAACCAAATGCAAATCCACTATATTTCTTAGTATCTACCCCTACGCCCTTAAGGACATTTGGGTGAACCATTCCGCAACCCAAAACTTCTAACCAATTCTTATTCCATCTTATATCCGCCTCTGCAGAGGGTTCTGTGAAAGGAAAATAAGAAGGCCTAAATCTTAGCTCAACTTTTTCACCAAAGAAATCTTCAAGGAAATCATTAAGCAAACCCTTTAATTGAGAAAATGATGCACCCTCCTCAACTACTAAGCCTTCTATTTGATGAAACATAGGAGTATGAGTCAAATCTGAATCTTTTCTATACACCTTGCCGGGACAAATAATTCTATGAGGAGCTTCTCTTTTTTCCATAGTCCTTATTTGTACGGGAGATGTATGCGTTCTCAACAAACCTGAGTTATTTAAATAAAAGGTATCATGCATGTCTTTTGCAGGATGATCATCCGGGACATTGAGTGCTTCAAAATTATAGTAATCAATTTCTGCCTCGGGACCTGACTCAACATCAAAGCCCATTCTTTCAAAGAACTCGCAAATCTCTTTGATAGTTTGAGTTACGGGATGAGTAGAGCCTTTTAAATCTTGAAACCCAGGAAGTGTAGAATCAATTTTTTCTTTGTTGAGTCTTTCTTGATTGGCTGAGCTCGAAAGAGATACAGAAGTACTTAAATATTTTTCTTCAAGTTCAGATTTTAATTCATTAAGAATTTTGCCCGCTTCTTTTCTTTTTTCTTGAGGCAGAGAGCCTAAAGTTTTTAATAGTAGATTGACTTCACCCTTCTTTCCTAGAAAAGATCTATAACTGTCATCTAAATCTTCTTTGCTAACAGATGAAAGGAAGTCATCATTAGCTTTAGACTTTAAAACTGATATTTTTTGCTTGAGCGTATCTAAGTTCATGATCTAATTAATCTTTTAGACCATTATACTCTCAATAAACTAGGTGTTATTAAGAGAAAATAAACTAAGCGGCTAATTTTGATTTAGCTTGTTCGGCAATCATAGAGAATGCCTCTTTATCATTAACAGCAAGACTAGCCAAAACCTTTCTGTCTAGATCAATTTCTGCCAGCTTTAATCCAGCTATCAACTTGCTGTAGGTAAGTCCATTTTCTCTAGCTGCAGCATTAATTCGAATGATCCAAAGAGATCTAAATACCCTCTTCTTAACTCTTCTATCCCTATAGGCATATTGACCGGCCTTCATAACAGCCTGTTTTGCTACTTTATAAGTTCGACTTCTTGCACCCCTGAAACCTTTAGCTTGTTTAAGTACTTTTTTATGCCTAGCTTTAGCTTGGACTCCTCTTTTAACTCTTGCCATTTTTTTTCTCTATGTTTTTGTTTTAAGCATCTTATCGACCAATTGTTGATCGCCCTTAGCTATTTCAGTTGTTCCTCTAAGTTGTCTTTTTCTCTTAGTTTTCATTTTAGTAAGAATATGGCTCTTGTTGGCCTTCTTTCTCTTTAAGCCTGATCCAGTATTCTTAAATCTCTTACTCGCGCCACTGTGTACTTTTAATTTACTCATATTTAGTTCTTTTTAGTTGGTGCCATCATCATTACTAATTGCCTACCTTCCAATGTAGGGAATTGTTCGACACTTGCCATACTTTCCAAATCAGATTCAACTCTTTTGAGTAATTGCATACCAATTTTCTGATGTGCCATTTCTCTACCTCTGAATCTTAATGTTATCTTTGCTTTATCTCCGTTTTCAATGAAACTTTTTATTTTATTAACTTTAATTTCGTAATCATTTTTCTCTGTAACTGGTCTAAATTTTATCTCTTTTATTTGCTGCCTTTTTTGTTTCTTTTTTGAAGCTGCTTTTGATTTTTTTGCATCAAAGATATGCTTGCCATGATTTAATAAACGACAAACTAGGGGATCGCCCTCTTTAGCCATTTGTACTAAATCTAAACTTGCCTCTTCAGCTTTTTGTATAGCTTCGGAAAGACTAAGAATTCCTAATTGTTCACCTGACTCACTAATGAGTCTAATTTTATCTGCCCTGATTTCACCATTTATTGGTAAACGTTTTTCAGATTTCTTGAAAGATTTCCTTTGTGCTATGTGATTCTCCTAATATTAAATTTTTTCTTCCACTACTTTATGAAGTTTTTGAATAAAGTCATCAATTGACATTTCTCCAAGATCCTCCCCACCTCTTGCACGAACGGAAATAGTATTATTTTCCATTTCTCTGTTTCCTGCTATTAAAAGAAAAGGTGTCTTCTGCAAAGAGTGGTCGCGAATTTTATAAGTGATCTTCTCATTCCTCAAGTCTGAATGTGCCCTAAATCCACTTTTTTTCAATAAAAGTGCTATTTTTTGGCAATATTCGGCTTGTTTGTCAGTAATATTCAATATTTCGGCTTGAATTGGAGATAACCAGGTCGGTAATGCTCCTCCGTAATGTTCAATTAAGACCCCTAAAAATCTCTCAAAAGAGCCTAAGACTGCTCGATGGATCATGACTGGATGATGTCTCTCACTATCAGAACCAACGAACTTTGCCTCCAATCTTTCGGGCAGAATAAAATCTGCTTGGAAAGTGCCGCATTGCCATTCCCTGCCAAGAGCATCTATAAGAACAAAATCAAGTTTTGGTCCATAGAATGCGCCATCTCCTTCAACAACTTCATAAGGTAAGTTTAAATTCTTAATAGCATTTTCAAGTGCTAGTTCCGCCTTATCCCATACTTCTTCAGAGCCGGCTCTTATTTCAGGTCTTGTTGAAAGTTTTATCTCAAACGCCTCAAACCCTAATTGGGAATAAATATCTGATAGAAGTTCTATAAATTTCTTAGTTTCTTCTTGAATTTGATCCTCTGTACAAAATATATGTCCATCGTCTTGAGTAAATCCCCTTACGCGCATAAGCCCGTGTAAAGTTCCAGAAGCTTCATATCTATGACAGGATCCAAATTCAGAAAATCTTATGGGTAAGTCTTTATATGACCTTAATCCTTGATTAAATATCTGAACATGACAAGGACAATTCATTGGTTTCAGAGCATTAGTTCTCTTTTCATTTGCATGCTCTTCATCAATCTCTGTAATAAACATGTTTTCTCTATACTTATCCCAATGACCAGAAGCTTCCCATAATTTTCTGTCTACTATTTGAGGTGTATTGATTTCTTGATAGTCATATTCATCTTGTTTGGCTTTTATAAAGTCTTTTAATGCTGAATATATTGACCAACCTTTAGGGTGCCAGAAGACCATTCCAGGAGCTTCTTCTTGAAAATGAAATAAGTCTAATTGGCGGCCAAGTTTTCGATGATCCCTTTTTTCAGCCTCTTCTTGTCGTAGAAGATAATTTTCTAATTCCTTCGAGTCAGACCAGGCAGTTCCATAAATTCTTTGCAGCATTTCATTTTTTGAATCTCCTCTCCAGTAAGCACCTGAAACCTTGGTCAATTTAAAAGCCTTTAAGTGTCTCATATTGGTAACATGAGGACCTCGACACATGTCGGTATATTCTTCGTGATGATAAAGCGCAATAATCTCATCATCTGGAATTTCTTCTGCTATATTGACTTTATAAGGTTCATTCCTGTCTTGAAAAGTTTGAACTGCCTTTTCTTTAGAAACCACTTCCTTGACCACATCATATTTAGTCTTGGCAAGTGACTTCATTCGGCTTTCTATCAACTCTATATCTTCTTCAGTAAGTGTTTTATCAATTTTAATATCGTAGTAAAAGCCATCTTTAATGACGGGGCCTATAGCCATTTGGGCTTTTGGATAAATTTGTTTCAACGCATGAGCTAGGAGATGAGCACAAGAATGACGAATGATTTCCAAACCCTCGTGATCTTTAACCGTAATAATCTCTAATTCACAATCTTGAGTGACAACCTCACAAGCATCAACCAGCTTTCCATCTATCTTTCCTGCAACAGTAGCTTTTGCAAGACCAGGTCCAATATCCATAGCTATAGCATCTACAGTTAAAGCTTCATTGAATTTTCTTTTGGAGTTATCGGGAAGAGTTATTTCAGGCATTATCAGTGGTGACCCATACTAGAGGGCACTTGTATTTAAAAATGTATTGTAATTGAAAATCAAGCCTAAGGCGATAACAAGGTTTTTTTCCAACTACTTCCATCAGTTGTGAAAAGTTCTCTTTTATGGAGTCTATTCTTCTGATCGATCCAAAACTCTATGGAAGAAGGTTTAACTAAAAAACCGCCCCACCTTTTTGGTCTAGGTATTTCTTTATCTAGATATTTATTTTCTAATTCTTCTGAATCTTTAACTAAATTATCATAAGACTCTATCTCTTGACTCTGGAGCGAGACTGAAGCAGAAATTTGAGAACCTCTTGGTCTAGATTCAAAATATTCATTATTTTCTTTTTCACTAACTTTTGAGCACTCTCCCTCTATTCTTATTTGTTTATTTGTTTTAGCCCACCAAAAATTAAGGGCTACATGACTAAAATTTGAGATTTGAGTACCTTTCCCTCCCTCATAATCTGTAAAAAAGACAAATCCTTCTTGTGAGATCCTTTTGAGTAATACCATTCTAGATGAAGGCTTGCCGTTGTCATTGATAGTGGCAATATTCATTGCATGAGGAAGGGCAACAGATTCTTTTTGAGCTTCTTGAACCCATTCATGGACCTTTAGAATAGGGTATTCGAGATCATTGGAGTTTTCGTAAAACTGCATTTATTTTTTTGAAGAAACCCAATAATCAAGACTAAAATATTTTCCTCCCCCAAAACAGAGTAGAGTAAGAATCATTAGGCTATAGAGAGCTGCAAACTC
>CAJWDT010000019.1 GCA_913031395.1 uncultured Gammaproteobacteria bacterium | reverse complement strand
CTCCATAACTTATGCTAATGAAGTCTTCAATATCATTGTCAAAAAATTCTAAATGATCTTTGTTGGATAAAGGCATAAAGAATTGATATTTGTCATTTTCATTCTTAAGTTTCTTAGCGGCTTTGATCATTTCATTACCTAAAAGAGAAACTTCAGATTTCCTACTTCCTGGAAGTAAAGCAATACTATTATCCAGTTTGGAGTTAATCTCTTCTGTATTCAAATTTATCTTATATGCTAAAGGGTGACCTACATACGAAACGTCAATAACTGATTCTGAATAAGCCTCTTCTTCGAAGGGAAAAAGTGTAAGGACACAGTCTGTTGACTCCTCCATGGATTTTATACGTCCCTTTCTCCAAGCCCATACAGAAGGACTGACATATTGAATTGTTTTAATACTTAATTCCTTTTTTAGGAATTTCTCTACTGGAAGATTAAAATCAGGCGAATCAATTCCAATATAAATATCCGGTTTTTCTTTTAATAAATAACTCTTAAGGTTCTTCCTGAGCTTTAAAAGCCTTCTTATATTCATAAGGGGTTCTATGATTCCCATGACTGAGATTTCATCAATATTAAAAAAAGAATCCAAACCTTGAGACTGCATCTTGGGTCCACCAACTCCAATAAATTTGATAGAAGGATTGATTGCCTTCAATGCTTTTATTAAAGGGGCACCAAGCTCATCACCAGATTTTTCTCCAGCAACAATGGCTATCTTAAACTTAGGAGTTTTTATATTTTGCGACATTAACGAGAAATGCCTCTCGAAGATTCTTCTATAGAGGACATGAATAAGTCTACTTCAGAAAATTCTTTACGCAATAACTCCACATCTTTTAAGGCTTCATTAACAGTTAATTTTTTTCTATAAACAGATCTATAGGCAGATCTTAAAGCTTCAATGGTGTCCTTTGAATAATCCATCCTTTTAAGCCCTGTTACATTAATACCGAAAGGAGTAGCAGGATTTCCTCTCACTTTTACATAAGCAGGCACATCTTTATTGACTGAACTTCCCATTGCACAAAAACTATAACTGCCTATTGAACAATACTGATGAATAATTGCATACCCTCCAAGAATAGCTCCATCACCAACTTTCACTGAACCAGCTAATGCTGCTTGATTGGTTAAAACTATATCATTTCCCAAAACACAGTCGTGTGCGATATGAGAATAAGCCATAATTAGATTTCTATTACCGATCAAAGTTTCACTTCTATCTTGAATAGTTCCTCTATGGATTGTCACGCCTTCTCTGATGATATTATCGTCACCGATTACAAGAGTAGTTGGCTCATTTTTATATTTTTTGTCAGGACTTCCATCACCTACAGTAGAAAATTGAAAAATATGATTTCTTTTGCCTATTTTTGTAGGGCCTTTCAAAATAACATGAGATTCAATTTTTGTTCCTTCACCTACCTCTACATCTGGGCCGATTAAGCAAAAAGGTCCAATTTCAACAGATTCATGAATCTTGGCCGAGGTGTCTATAATAGACGAAGGATGCTGCATAATTATTTAGGTCTATCCGCACAGAGTATAGTTGCTTTAGCTACCAGTTCATTTCCAACCATGGCATTGCAATCAAATTTCCATATTCCCTTTTTATCGGTTATCACTCTCGAGTTAAGGATTAATTTATCTCCAGGTATTGCGGGTCTTTTAAATCTTAAGTCATCAGCTCCAACAAAATAGTATATAGAACCGTCTTCAGGTTTTTTGTTCATTGTTTTAAATCCTAGAATACCTGAAGCTTGGGCCATGGCCTCCACTATCAATACGCCAGGCATAACCTGTTTTCCTGGAAAATGACCCATAAAAAATGGTTCATTAGTAGTAATATTTTTATAGGCAACTATACGATCCCCTAAAATTATTTCTGTTACTCGATCTACAAGCAACATAGGATATCTATGCGGCAAAAATTCTTGAATCTCTTCTATATTAATTTCGACTTCCATAATTTTATAATTTTGATAATTTATGAAGCTTTTTAAAGCCTACTGCATTCTTTTTCCAATCAGAATTTTTCATAAAAGGTGTACCAGAAGAATAAATACCACTTTCTTTAATTGATTTAGTGATTAGAGATTTAGCTGTTATGTGAACTTCATCTACTATTTGTATATTATCAACAAGTGCTGTACAGCCAGCTAAAGTACAATTTTTACCTATTTTAGTGCTACCTGCAATTGCACTATTAGCTGCAATGGCAGATCCTGAACCAATAGAGACGTTATGGGCAATATGCACAAGGTTGTCTATTTTTATATTATCACCCAAAACTGTATCGCCTACTGAACCTCGATCTATTGTTGTATTTGAACCTAATTCAACATTATTCCCTATTAACACCTTACCTAAATGTTCTATTTTTACCCATTGGTTACTTTCTTTAGCAAAACCCAAACCATCTGAACCTATGACTACACCAGAATGAATGATACACCCTTCACCTATCTCTATTGATTCATAGATTGAAGCATTAGAATGGATAATCGTTCCTTTTCTTACAACAGTATCGTTTCCAATAAAAACACCAGGCATCAAAATAACATCATCTTCTATAATTGAATTTTTTGAAACTGATACAAAGTTAGAAATCACAGCACTATCTGCAACACTTGCAGAACTATCAACAGAGGCTAATTTTGATATTCCAGGATTTTGTAGAGGTTTGGATTTAAACAATGAAGAACATTTGGCATATAGAAGATAGGGATCATCACTAATTAATTTACTTCCTTTGTAGTGATCTGATAATGCTTTAGAGCATATTATCGCCGCTGCATTAGTACTTTGGAGTTGAGGTATAAAAGATTCTCTAGATATGAAAGATATGTCCTTCTCAGACGCCAAATCAAGAGAGCTTAGGCCGAATATCTCTATATCGGGATTGCCATCAAGTTCAGCTTCAAGAATATTAGCAAGTTCTGATAACTTGAAGCTTGTTAAAGGAGACACAGGGACTTAGTCTTCTTTTTCATTCATAGCATCGATAACCTCTTGAGTAATATCGAAGCTTTGGTCTGCATGTAAAAGTGTACCTTGTTGACCGCCACTGTTTATAAGGAGAGTAATTCCTTTTGCTCTTATAAGCTCAGTTACTATAACTTGGAACTTTTCTGCCTGCTCTTGAGAAATAAGTTGTAAGGTCTGGTTTCTGAACTGATTAGTTTTTTCTCTTAAAAAATTTATATCTTGCTGAAGAGACTGAAATTTTTGAGCTGCTTCTTGCTTATCTTCATCTGACATTGTTGGACCGTCTTTTTGGGTTTTTTCTTGAATTTCTCTAGCTTCGGTTGCCTTTGCTTGAAGTTCTTCTACAACTTCTTTCCATTCTTCAGAATTTTCAAGTTCTTCTAGTTCTTTTTTTGCAACATTTGTACTGAATAGTGCTGCTTGAGGATCAAGAGTTGCGATATTAAGGTCAGCAGAGTAAGCCGTCGCAGTAAACAAAACAGCCATGATTGAGATAAGAATAGTTTTAAAAAATTTCATAGTTTTTCCCTTTAAATAACCAGTCGGTGAATTCTACAGTTTTGTTAAGTATTTTAGTAGCTTTAAGAACATTTAAAATTGTGTTCCAATTTCAAATTGGAAGCTTTCTGTTTCATCCAAAGGTCCTTCATTAGATGGGGCTGCCAAGGCTAGCGACATAGGCCCTAACTGAGTGATCCAAGTAACACCCACTCCATAAGAATATCTTAACTCTCCAAGATCCAACTCGCTACAGTTGATATTTGTTACGTCTGTTCCACAATCTTTTGAAAATACATTACCAATATCGATGAAGAACGAGCTTCTCATAGATCTCTGGTCATCAATAAAAGGTAGTTTAAAAATGAAATCGAATCCTCCTTCAATTAGATAAGCACCCCCAATTGATCTATCATCTCGATAGTAAGAGTATGGATTGAGCAATGGATTTCCTTCATCATCAAGTATTGTATTACCTTCATTGTCTAGGTAGTACTGAGAAGGAATTGCCCTCGGACCTAAAGTATTTTGTTTAAAACCTCTAACCGAACTGATACCACCAGAATAGTAATGCTCAAAGAATGGAGCTACCTTAGTATCCCCATAAGCTTCTAATAGGCCCACTTCTCCTCTGAATCCCAAGACAAACTTCCCATTAAAAATGGGTTTGAAATATTTATGCCGATATGTTGCTTTAGTGTAAGTTAAGGAACTACCAGGAATGGCCACTTGGAGAGCGAGAGATTGAGATTGTCCAGCTGTTGGAAACAACCCTCTATTAAGAGTAATTTTGGACCAAATTAATTGCGTTTTAAAAACTTCAAATCTAGTTCCTTCTGATTGAGTAAAGGCTAATATTTGAGATGCAGGAGTAGAACCAGTATCAATGCTTGTATTGTCATAGTTAAAATTCAACCCAAATCTTTCTATATCACTAATTGGTAGTCCAAATTGGATGCCAGCTCCAAAAGAATCTGAAGTGTAGCTTGCTATATTAAACTGTCCATAATCTGACTCTCTGAAATAAGCACTGTATCCTCTACTGACACCATCTATATTGAAATAAGGTTCTCCATAACTAAAAGAATAACTCCTTTGCCAAGTGCTATCATTTATACCGATACCTATTGCTCTTCCGGTTCCAAACGCATTATTTTCATTGTAATTTAGACCTAAAACTAAACCATAAGCTCCATACCCTAGACTTCCTCCAATTGAACCTGAAAACTCTTCTTCAACAGAGAATTCAACGTCAATTTGATCATTTACACCTGCAACAGGTATGGTCTCTGATTCTACTTCTTTAAAAAACCCGAGCCTTTCTAGTCTTATTTTAGAATTTTCAATTAGATTATTAGAAGCCCACGCACCCTCCATTTGTCTCATTTCTCTTCTCAAAACAACATCATGAGTCCTTTTGTTCCCCTTAAAGATTATTCTTCTTACATATGTTCTTTGTTGAGCATCTACATAAAATGTTAAGTCAACATTATCAGACTCTTCATCTGTATCTGGCACTCCCCTTACTTCAGCAAAACTGTAGCCTTCGTTTCCTAAAATATTCTTAAAAATCTCTTCTGTTTCTGTAATTAAATATTGGTTGAAACGTTGCCCCTCTTTAATTAACACTAATGACTTAAGAACCTCCTCATCAATGGGTAAATCGCCAACAATCTTCACTTCGCCTACGTCATAAGTGGTACCTTCTGAAATGTTAAGGGTAATAAACACTTGTGATTTATCTGAAGAGACACTGACCTGAGAGCTTTCGAGGTTGAATTCTACATAACCTCTATTTTTATAAAAAGATTCTAAAGACTCTATATCGCCTTTAAGCTTTTCTCTGGAGTACCGATTATCATTTGTGAAGAAAGAGAACCAACCACCAGTTTTAAGCTCAAAATCTTTAAGGAGTTCCTCATCAACAAATGATTTGTTGCCAATAATATTAATACTATTTATCTCTGCTACCTCTCCTTCATCAATCTCAATATTGAGAGATACCCTATTCCTTAACTCGTCTTCAGTAGTTACATCGACTCTTGCGCCATATCTTCCCTGAGAAACATATTGTCTTTGTATCTCTAAAGCTAAGCTGTTAACAATAGACCTTTTAAATACCTGACCTTGTGATAATCCAGCATCATCTAGACCTCTAAGAAGATCTTCTGTTTTTAAAGCCTTATTTCCATCTAACTCAATAGATGCAATCGATGGCCTCTCAACAAGGCTAATGATTAAGGTATTGCCTTCTCTTCCTAATTGTATGTCATCAAACTGGCCTGTTTTAAAAATAGTTTTAGCTGTAGTCTGTAAGTCATAAACATCTACAGTATCGCCTACGGCTATAGGCATAACATTGAAAACGCTTCCCGCAGAAACTCTTTGTAATCCGCTTATACGTATATCATTTACTACCCATTCTTCATTCGAGCTTATAGTTTGGACTTGCAATAAAGTACAAACAAATACCAAAAAGTATACTTTTCTGTATAAATTCATAATTATATAAACCTCGCAATATCATTGGCAAAAGCAAACACCATCAAACCAACAACCAATACGATGCCAACCCTCATAGAGTACTCAATGGTCATTTCTGAGACTGGAGAGCCTTTTAATTTTTCGATTGTTATCATTAATAATTGTCCGCCATCTAAAATTGGAATAGGCAGAAGATTTAAGAGACCAAGGTTGATACTGAGCAATGCTATCATGGATAGAAAGGTAACGTATCCTGCTTTTGCGGCTGATCCTGCTAAAACAGATATTTGAATAGGGCCACCAAGATTATCTGCCGAGATCGAACCACTTATCATTTTTCCTATAGAGGATACTATCAATAAGGTATATCTATAGGTATCTGCAATGCCTACAAAAAATGCATTTATTAAATTTTCTTTCTTTTCAATAGTATATTCAACAGGCCATTGACTAAGATTATTTGAGGCAAGAATACCTATTCTCCCTTTGAGAGAGCCTTTTTCATCTTGATAGCTAGAAGTTTCTAACATAAGAGTCTTAACTTCTTTATTTCTTAATAACTCTATTTCAATAAGCTCATTTGGAAGCTGACTTAATAAAAGAGAAAGATTTTGCCAAGTAGATATGTCTTTACCATTTATTGATTGAATTAGATCACCTTCTTGGATTCCATACTGAAAAGCAGGCCCATCTTTTTGTAATTGACCCACGAGAGGAGGCAAGAAAGGCTGTAAACCCAGGGCAATGTAAGGTGAAGTTTGGTCATTTTCTGATAGCCAATTATCTATAGGTATCAAAGCCTCTTTTTCTAATCCTTTTTGAATATATTTAATTTCTATAAATCCAGTATCACCTATTCTTTGCGACAAAATTAAGTTGATATCATTGAAGGATTCAATTTTTTGGTTATCTATTTCGGTAATTTTGTCTCTTGGTTCAATACCAGTCTCTTGCACTAGACTTAGAGGAGTAATGTCCCCTACATATGCCGATAGCTGAGTAGTACCTACTAAAGCTAAGTAAAAGTAAATAAATATAGCGAGAACAAAATTTGCAAGAGGTCCTGCAACAGTTACAGCAGCTCTTTCTCCGGGTAAAGCATCTAAATAAGATTTTTTATTTTGTACAGCATGATTATCATCGTCTTGAGAGATATTATTTTCTCCCAACATCTGCACATAGCCACCTAGAGGAAGGATTCCGAAAGAATAAAAGCAATTCTGTTTATCTTGGAAAGAAAATAGTTCCTTTCCAAAACCAATTTTGAATTTAAGAACATGAATTTTAAAATATCTTGCTGTCAAGAAATGACCTAATTCATGGATGCCAACTATTATGCTAATAAGCAGAACGAAAGATAATATAGTGAAGAGTAAATCCATTTAATTTAATTTTATAATATCTAAAGTTTCTTTTCTCGATCTAATATCAGCCTCAAAAATATCCCCAAGTTCTTTGACCTCATTAATCTCAGATTTATCCAAAACTTTTGAAATAATTTTATAAATATCCAAGTAAGCTATTTTGCCTTTCAAAAAGGCATCAACACACACTTCATTTACAGCATTTAGAATAGTAAAACTTGTTCCCCCTGCTCTAAGGCAATCATTTGCAAGGCCAAGAGAAGGAAACTTTTTATAGTCTGGTTGCATGAAGGTTAAATTAGTAATTTCTTCAAAATTTATCTTATTTGAACTTGAATTAATCTTTTCAGGAAAGCCTAAGCCATATGCAATTGGTATCTTCATATCTGGAACAGAAAGCTGAGCCAGCATTGAGTTATCTTTAAACTCAACTAGAGAGTGGATTAACCCTTCTGGATGAATCAAAACATCTATATTCTCATTATTAAATAACCACCTGGCTTCGATTACTTCTAAGCACTTATTCATCATCGTAGAAGAATCAACTGAGATCTTCTCACCCATACTCCATATAGGATGAGCTACTGCCTCTTTTGGGGTTATTGAAGAAAATTCATTCATTTCTTTATGTAAGAAAGGACCACCTGATCCAGTTAGAATCAATCTAGAGATTGACGACTTATCATGAACTCCTTGAAGACACTGGTGTATAGCACTATGTTCACTATCTATAGGGAAAATTGTAGAGTTATTTGCAGCTGACAGATTATTCAGCAATTCACCTGCAACAACATAAGATTCTTTGTTAGCCAATAGTACATTTTTTCCATTTTTAACTGCTTGGTAAACAGGAACTAGACCCGCTACTCCGACCATAGCTGCAACAACTATGTCTATACTCTCAGATTCGAGAATATTTTCAATTTCATCTTCACTAGATAATAAAGTTGTCTTGGAAGAGAAATTTCTTGCCTGGGATAAGAAAGATTTTCTTGCTTCGCTGTCATGAAGATAAATATATTTTGGACTAAACTCTTCATATTGTTTCATCATGAGATCAAAGTTTGAGTTTGCTAACAGCACTTCAACATTAAATAGATCTCTATTTTGCCTAACGACATCCAGAGTTGAAGTACCCACAGAACCAGTCGAACCTAAAACAGCTAAATTTTTCATTTGGATAGAATATTAAGAAGTAGGATAAAGCACGGAAAGGCAGCAATATGGCTATCTAGACGGTCAAATAAACCTCCATGACCTGGAATAAGATTCGAATAATCTTTTACCTCTACGACACGCTTCATTAAGCTGGCCACAGCATCTCCGATAACTGAATAAAAGCTTACGACTATTAAAATTAGAAAAACTGATAATAAAGATAAATCAAAGAGCTGAGTAGACAATATAAGAAGGAATAGAGGAGTTATCAAAATAGCCGACATGAACCCTTCCATAGTCTTATTTGGGCTTACGTTAGGAATGAAAGGTCTTTTCCCAAAATTTTTCCCAGCAAAAAAAGCTATTGAGTCCATCAATATACTTATGAAGATTATATATAAAATAAGTAATCTTTCATTTTCAAAACTTAAAGATAAATTAGAAAGGGAATCAATATTAATTATCTGAAATATTGCTGAGAAAAAACCTAAGTGGACAGAAAATCCAACTAAAAGCCAACTAAAACTATTTTTCAGCAAAGTTTTGTTTAAAGGAAAGCTAAGAATAAAAATACAAGAAACAAGATAAATTAAAACGCTTAGAGAAATAAATAGATTATTAAAAAAAGAAAAATGCGATAAAAATAATAAGCCAATGAAAATAGGCAAACTCATAAAGGTAATTAGATTAGAAAATCTTATTTTTAAAAACTCCCAAAAAGATAAAGAAGCTATAAGCACTGCAAAATAAACTAAAATATCATCAGGAACATATAGAACAATAGATCCCAAAGATAAAACCAATACTAAAGCGCTTATAATCCTTTGTTTAAGCATTCTTAGATTTGAAAATTCGATTTATCGCCATAACGTCTTGAACGTGTAGCATATTCTTCAAGCGCTAACTCAAATTTAGTATCGTCAAAATCAGGCCATAAAATATTTGGAAAGTGGAGTTCAGAATAAGCTAATTGCCAAAGAAGAAAATTACTTACTCTAATTTCATTACCTGTCCTGATGCAAAGATCAGGATCTTCAAAAGATGATGTGGATAAGAAAGAACTAAAGTTTTCTTCAGTGACAATAAAATCTGAATCTTTATCCCTAATATTGTTTACCGCATTGACAATGTCCCATCTTCCGCCATAACTAGCAGCCACGACAAGGTCTAGTTTCTTCTCTTTATCGATACATAGGGTCATTTCTTCGGACCGTTTCATTTGATCAATTAAATCATCATCAAATTGAGATAAGTCTCCTATGAAACTCAATTGGACAGAGTTTTTAATTAAATTCGGTACCTCTTCTTGAAGTGCAGTATGCAAAAGCCTCATTAGTAAATTTACTTCTTCAGAAGAACGTCCCCAGTTTTCACTACTAAAGGCAAATAAAGTTAATGTTGATAAACCCTTTTTGACAGCATATTCAACCGCCTCTCTGGCTCTCTCAACACCTTTTTTATGTCCTGCCACTCCTGGCAATCCTTTTTCTGTAGCCCATCGGTTATTGCCATCCATGATTATTGCAACATGGTTAGGCAAGGTTTCGGTTTGATTACCTTCCATTTCTAAAGACTAGAAATCTAACAAATCCTTTTCTTTCGCTTCCAGTGCGGTATCAACTTTTTCTACAAATAGGTCTGTGAGTTTTTGAATTTGCTCCTCACCTTGACGCTCTTCATCTTGAGATATTTCTTTTTCCTTTAGAAAATCTTTGAGTTGATTATTTCCATCTCTTCTAACATTTCTTATTGATACCTTTGCATTCTCAGACTCAGCTTTGGCTTTTTTTATGAATTCTTTTCTAGTTTCTTCAGTAAGATCAGGAAGAATCACTCTGATAGTATCTCCTGATGTAGCCGGATTGAGTCCCAAGTCTGACTCTAGAATTGTTTTTTCAATCTGCTGAACGATACCTTTTTCCCAAGGAACTATGGCAAGAGTTTTGGCATCTTCTATAGAAATACTTGCAACTTGGGAAAGAGGAGTAGGTTTGTCGTAATAATCTAGTTTTATACTATCCAGTAAAGAGGGAGTTGCTCTCCCAGTTCGAATTTTCTTGAAAGCTACATCTAAAGCATTCAAGCTTTTCTCCATACCTATTTTGGCATCTTCGACTATTTCATTTAGCATTTAGCTTTCTAACTGAGACATTACTTCAGTTGCAAAATCTACTTTTTCCACTTCTATACCCTCGCCCACTTCATATCTAATGAAGCTTTTGATATTAGCACTATTATCGCTAAGAAGTTTGCTAATTTTTGTATTAGGATCCTTAACAAAATCTTGTTCAGTCAGGCTAACCTCTGAGAGAAATTTTGATACTTTACCAGCAATCATTTTTTCAACTATCTCTGGTGGTTTTCCGGAGTCTTCAGACTGTGCTTTGAATATTTCTTTTTCTTTTTCAATAATCTCTTCGGGAATATCTGCAGGAGAAACGGCCATAGGATCTGTGGCAGCGGCATGCATTGCTATATCATTTGCAAGCGCCTCGTTTCCTCCATCTAGGGAAACAATACAACCAATTTTTTTATTACTATGTAAATAAGACCCAGCTACAGAAGAATCGTCTGTTTTAGCAACTCTTCTAACAACTATATTTTCTCCTAACTTTTGAACAAGTTTTTCTCTGCTATCTTCAATACCGTCTGTAAGCAACTCTTCTAAAGACTTATCGGAATTATTAGAATAAATGTCTAAGGTTTCTGAAGTGAATGCAATGTAAGAATCATCTCTAGCGACAAAGTCCGTTTCACAATTTACTTCCAACATAAAAGAGGTAGAGCCATTACTTTTTATTCCTATCAGTCCATCTGCTGCAGATCGACCAGATTTCTTACTAGCTTTTATACCACTAGTCTTTCTGAGCTCTTCTATAGCCATATCCATATCACCGTTAGACCCTTCTAAAGCTTTTTTGCAATCCATGAGACCTAGACCAGTTTTTTCTCTAAGTTCTTTTACTTGTGAAGCTGAAATATTACTCATAATTATTCCTCGTTTTTATTGTCTTCTTTAATTTCATCTGACGCATCAACCGTAATTTCTTCTTCAGCAGAATTTTCAACAACCTCTTTTGTAACATTGTCCTTTGATTCATCTGAATCCACTTCTGATGCATCATTTTTTTCGTTATTTGCTTGGACATCTTCAACAACTGGTTCTGCAGATTCAACTTTTCTTACTATAGCCGGTCCTGATTGAGGTTCTTCTTGTTTCAAACCAGTGGCAGCCTCAGATCCTTTTAAGCATGCATCCGCAACAGCTTCAGTAAATAATGCTATAGATCTGATTGAGTCATCATTTCCAGGAATGACATAATCTAATCCTTCAGGATTACTGTTAGAATCTACGATACCAACTATCGGTATACCCATCTTACTTGCTTCAGAAACTGCAATTGACTCTCTTTTTACATCAATAATGAAAAGTGCATCAGGCAAACCTCCCATTTCAGTTACACCCCCAATAGATTTTTCCAACCTATCTATATCTCTTTGAATTTTTAAACCTTCTTTTTTTGTAAGCTTGCTGAAAGTTCCGTCCTCTTTTTGTCTTAAGAGATTTTCAAGTCTAGTAATAGAAGAACGAATAGTTTTATAGTTAGTGAGCATTCCTCCAAGCCATCTCTCATTAACATAAGGCATAGAACATCTGATGGCCTCATTTTTGATTATATTAGTTGCTGTCCTTTTAGTTCCGACAAACAAGATTTTATTATTCTTAGCAGCAACTCCTTCTATAAATTTAAGCGCAGGTTTAATCATTTCAACCGTGTGCTCTAAATTTATAATGTGGATTTTATTTCTGACCCCAAAGATATACTGTTCCATTTTGGGATTCCAGTATTTGGTTTGGTGTCCGAAGTGAACACCTGCTTGTAGCATTTTCTCTAGCGATATCTCAGCCATTTGCTCTCCTTATTTTACGAAAAACATTACATTTTTCTGGTTATACTTCCACGAATTTACAGAACTTACTAAATGATGAGCGATCTTTAGCACCGCAGATCTGAAACTATTTCGTGTGTTTCATTTTAAGACTTATGTCTTAAGGGTGGCTTTATATCATATTTACTTCTTTTCAAGAAGAATAAATGTCAGACATTTGGTACAAACCTGGGGATTTAGAGTCTAGCCATCTTGCACCTTTCAATGCGCCGATTGCAAAAATAGCCCTGTCTTCTGCTCTATGAGTTAATTCTATATGCTCGCCTTCCAGATTAATTCTTACTGTATGCTCTCCAGGATTAGTGCCCTCCCTAAAGCTTTCAACAGTCATCTTGGATGAAGGAAAGATTTCCTTTATTAAATTCTTAAGATCTAACGCAGTTCCAGACGGAGAATCTTTCTTTTCTATATGGTGTGTTTCTTCCAAAATAAAGGAATTCTCTTCAGAGAATAAATT
This sequence comes from uncultured Gammaproteobacteria bacterium, assembly GCA_913031395.1. Classification (GTDB taxonomy): domain Bacteria; phylum Pseudomonadota; class Gammaproteobacteria; order Magnimaribacterales; family Magnimaribacteraceae; genus Magnimaribacter. Next base: position 8,130 of record CAJWDT010000019.1, on the reverse strand, counting down.
CTTTGAATTATTTAATATTGTTTTGAGTGCAGCTATCCCAGTACTTGTATTGGAGGATAATAAAATCGGAATATCTTTACTTGCAATATTAATTGTATTCAGCTGATCTTCGTTGAAACCTGTTGTGCCTATAAGTAAAGGTATTTTTCTGCTTCTTGCTTCTTCAAGAGTTTGAAGTGATGACTGAGGAGAAGAAAAATCAATAATTAAATCTATGTCTTTTTCTGCCGTTATAACTGATTCAATAAAAAGGTTTAATTCTTTAAGATTTAGAAGTACTCCAATGTCTTTTCCTATTAAATCATTATTTGAACTGCAAGAACCTCCCACCAAACTAAATGAATCATCTTTTAAAATTTTATGAGCTAGTAGTTGCCCAACTTTTCCAGTTATTCCTGAAATAAATATATTCATCATTTATCTAGTTTTTGGTATCAAAAAAAGATTTTACCTTAGAAAACCACTCAGCCTTTAAAGGATTTTGAGACGAATCATTAGATATTGAATCCTGAAAATCTTTAAGAATTTGTTTTTGTGGTTTAGATAAATTTTGAGGAGTTTCAATAACAGCTCTACAAAGAAGATCTCCTTGAGAGCCACCTCTTATTGGGATGATCCCTTTTCCCCTCAATCTAAATAGTTTTCCAGTTTGGGTTCCTTCCGGAATTTTAATTTTAACTTTTCCATCTAACGTTGGAATTTGTATTTCTCCACCTAAAGAAGCGTCCACAAAAGTAATTGGTGCTTCGCAATATAAATGTTTACCATCTCTCTCAAAAACATCGTGCGGTAGGACTTTGATTTGAACAAAAAGGTCTCCTGAAGAACCGCCATTTAGTCCAGCCTCTCCTTCACCTGATAATCTTATTCTGTCACCCGTATCAACGCCTGCAGGAATTTTTACAGACAAAGTCTTTTGTTTTTCTACTCTACCTTGGCCTCTACAAGATTTACATGGATTACTTATTATTTGGCCGGAGCCTGAACATTTTCCGCAAGTTTGAGCCACAGAAAAGAAACCTTGTTGCATCCTGACTTGTCCAGCTCCTCCGCAAGAATTACAAGTTATGGGCTCGCTACCTTCACTGGCACCACTTCCATCACACGAAGTGCAACTTTCCAGAGCAGGAATGGCTATTTTTTCTGTTACCCCTCTTACTGCATCTTCAAGATTAATTGTCATGGAATATTGAAGATCTGAGCCTTTATTTGAACGTTGCCTTCTTCCAAAAGGATCGCCACCACCGAAGATATCTCCGAAAATATCTCCAAAAATATCATTAAAACCCTGTGATCCTCCGCTAAAACCAGATGCATCAACACCATCATGACCGAATTGGTCATAAGAACTTCTTTTAGAGTTATCAGATAAAACTTCGTATGCCTCCGAGGCTTCTTTGAATTTATCTGGAGCGTTAGGATCATCCGAATTTCTATCCGGATGATATTTCATAGCTAGTTTTCTATAAGCTTTTTTAAGTTCATCATCGGATGCTCCTTTTTGGACACCCAATACATCATAATAATCTCTTTTAGACATATGATAGTTTTGGCCTTAAAGAATTCCTTTTTTAAGAATTTTGGCTTTCTTTCTCTTCAGTTACTTCTTCGAAATCAGCATCAACTACATCAGCTTCTTCGGTCTCACCAGACTGCTCTGTAGCTTCTTTGTTTTTTGCCTCTTCTTCATACAATCTTTGCGCAAGAGGTGCAGATGCTTCTGAAAGAACTTTAACTTTGGCATCTATTGTTTCTTTGTCTTCGCCTTTGAGCGCTTCTTCTAAATCCAGAATACCAGCTTCTATAGCTTCTTTCTCAGAATCTTCAACTTTGTCTTTAGCTTCTTCAAGAGTTTTTTTGCAACTGTGTATTAAATTTTCTCCAAGGTTTTTAGCTTGGACCAATTCTTCGAATTTTTTATCGTCCTCTGCATGAGCTTCTGCATCTTTGACCATTTGATCTATCTCATCATCAGATAAACCACTTGAAGCTTTTATTTCAATGGATTGTTCCTTACCCGTTGCCTTATCTTTTGCAGAAACATTGAGGATGCCATTAGCATCTAAATCAAATGATACCTCTATTTGTGGCATACCTCTGGGTGATGCCGGTATATCTGTTAAGTTAAATTGACCTAGGGTTTTGTTTTCTGTTGCCTGTTTCCTTTCGCCTTGAAGCACGTGGACAGTTACTGCTGTTTGATTATCTTCGGCCGTGGAAAATACCTGAGATTTATTAGTAGGTATTGTGGTATTTTTGTCAATGAGAGGTGTCATTACACCACCCATAGTCTCTATTCCTAATGTTAAAGGAGTAACATCTAAAAGCAGAACATCAGTAACATCTCCAGCCAATACAGCTCCTTGTATGGCTGCACCCACTGAAACAGCTTCATCTGGATTTACATCTTTTCTTGCTTCTTTGCCGAAGAATTCTTTTACCTTTTCTTGAACTAAAGGCATTCTTGTTTGACCTCCAACCAGGATAACTTCATCAACGTCAGAAGCTTTTAAACCAGCATCGCTTAAAGCAATCTTTGTAGGCTCTATAGTTCTGTTTACAAGCACCTCTACGAGCGATTCTAGTTTGGCTCTTGTAAGCTTATGCACAAAGTGTTTTGCACCTGATGAATCGGCAGTTATATAAGGAAGATTAATTTCTGATTGCTGGTTGCTAGATAGTTCAATCTTAGCTTTTTCTGCAGCTTCTTTTAATCTTTGTAATGCTGCTGAATCATTATGCAAATCAAGTCCTGATTCCTTTTTAAATTCATCTGCAAGATATTCTATGAGTGTAATGTCAAAATCTTCTCCGCCAAGAAAAGTATCTCCATTAGTTGATAAAACCTCAAATTGATGTTCCCCATCAATTTCAGCTATTTCTATTATTGATACATCAAATGTACCACCACCAAGATCATAAACAGCTATTTTTTGATCACCTTTACCCTTGTCTAGGCCATAAGCTAGAGCTGCAGCGGTAGGCTCATTGATTATTCTTTTAACTTCGAGACCTGCAATTTTTCCTGCATCTTTAGTAGCTTGTCTTTGTGAGTCATTGAAATATGCAGGAACTGTTATTACAGCTTCTTTAACTTCTTGTCCTAGATAATCCTCAGCAGTTTTTTTCATTTTTTTGAGAATTTCAGCCGAGACTTGCTGAGGTGCTAATTTCTTTCCTTCTGCCTCTACCCAAGCATCGCCATTATCAGCAGGGATTATCTTGTAAGGAACCATACCGCTGTCTTTGGTGACCACATCATCATTGTGCTTTCTACCTATTAGTCTTTTGATAGCATATAAGGTGTTCTCAGCATTAGTGACAGCTTGATTCTTTGCAGAATCGCCTACCTTTACTTCATCACCATAAGCTACCACAGACGGTGTAGTTCTTTTACCTTCTGAATTTTCTATAACTTTAGCCTGATCGCCTTCCATGACAGAAACACAAGAATTTGTTGTTCCTAAATCAATACCTATTACCTTTGCCATTTTTCTAACTCCGCATTAAGTTGTTTTACATAAGATGGGGCTTATGTTTTGAATTTCAAGGGTCTTATTGCTTTTATTAAGATTTTTTTGAAACTACTACTTTTGCGGGTCTAAGTGTTCGATCCATGATCGTATAGCCTTTTTGGACAACATCAATGATTGTATTTGTTTCGAGATCATTGTTTTCTAGAACTGAAATGGCTTCGTGCTTAACGGGATCAAAAATTTGATTCTCACAATCAATCACCTCAATACCTGAAGATTTGAGTGAAGTTTCCAAATTTTTAAGAGTTAACTCAAGGCCCTCTTCTATCACGTCACTATTTTCATTATCTTGACACGAAAGAATTGCTCTTTCTAAATTATCTCCAACTGCAAGAAATTCTCTTGCTAGTGATTCAATACCAAATAATCTAGCTTTGGTTACTTCTTGGGCTGCAATTCTTCTGACATTTTGAACTTCAGCTTTTGATCTAAGAATTTGATCTTCTAAGTCTTTTATAATGTCTTCCGAGGAAGCCTCTTCTATTTCTTCAATATCATTATTGAGATCCTCTAGAATCTCTTCAGATTCTTCTGAAACAATTTGTGGTTCTGAATCTGAGTTTTGGTCTTTATTCTGTTCGTTCAATGATCTCTCCTTTCAAACCCTATATGGGGTTTAAAAAAATCTATTCAAGTCAATTAATCTTTTATGGGCTTTACATAAAGAACCATGCTGTGATCGATGATCTCATAGCCGTTTTCTTTAGCAAGAATTTTTTGTCTTTCTTCAATTAACTCATCCGTAAACTCGATAACATCTCCAGTATCCAGACAAACCATGTGGTCGTGATGATCTGAAGGCGTTAACTCATAGACCGCGTGACCTTCCTCAAAATTATGTCTAATACATATACCTGCCTGTTCGAACTGAGTTAAAACTCTATAAACAGTAGCCAGACCTACTTCCTCTCCAGCATCTATTAAACGTCTGTATATCTCTTCAGCGCTTAAATGAGCTTTATCTCCATCTTCTAGAAGTTCTAGTATTCTTAATCTTGGAAGAGTTACTTTTAAACCTGCTCTTTTTAATTCTGCATCATCTGTCAATGTAGTTACCTTTTAAATTAAATAAATAAAAAATGTCATTAACATTATAATGTTGAAATACATTCAAAAGAAAATAAATGAAAATAAATTTATCAACATCAATTATTCTTTGCATTGCTTTATTAGTTTCTAGCTGTAGCTTGCCAAAAACTTATAAAGTTGTAATTAGTCAAGGAAACCTGGTTGATCAAGAAATGATAGATAAGCTTGAAGTTGGTATGACAGAATCTCAAGTTAAATTTGTTATGGGCACTCCTCTAATATCAGATACTTTCTATCCTAATCGGTGGGATTACTTTACATCTGTAACCCAAGGGGAAACTGTATACACCAATCAAAAAATATCACTTTTCTTCGAAGAAAACATATTGCTAAAGTGGGAAGGCGAAATAGAAACTATAGATGACTAGATAAAAAAGTATAAAAACACGCAACTCACCATAACAGGTGACACATATCTAATACTGAAATACCAGAGCTTAAAAATAAAATTATCATCCACATTGAGTTCATCAAGAACATTTTCTTTGCTCATGACCCATCCAACAAATATCGCAATAAAGATACCGCCTAGAGGCAGCATTATTTGATTAGTTAAGAAATCAGTAGCATCAAAAAAGTTCTTTCCAAAGATTGTAAATTCTGACAATAGGTTGAAAGATAAAGCGCTAAATAGTCCCAAGAACCAAGCCACCAGACCCAATAAAGAAGTTGCAGTAATTCTTTTTATTTTCAATGATTCTATTAACCAAGCAACGCCAGGCTCTATGAGGGATATAGAAGAGCTTAAGGCGGCAATGCTGAGTAATATAAAAAATAAAGTTCCAAAAAATACTCCGAACGGCATAGAACTAAAAGCAATAGGAAGAGTAACGAAAACCAAACCCGGACCTTCTGATGCAGTCAAACCATTTGCAAAGACGATAGGAAATATTGCTATTCCAGCTAAAAGAGCCACGCCTGTATCTAGTGCTGCTACGGATATAGCTGTTCTGCCTATATTCTGATCAGCTGGCATATATGCCCCGTAAGCCATTATTGCTCCCATGCCAAGACTTAATGTAAAGAAAGCCTGTCCAAGGGCCTCCAACATAACTTCTGGAGTAATTTTGCTAAAGTCTGGTTTGAAAAGGTAAGAGAGACCTTCGAAGAATGCTCCAGTTGTTGTTGCATAAATACAAAGCATAAGGACTATTACAAACAACATTGGCATTAAGGTATTTATCCACTTCTCAAGACCATCCAATATACCGCGAGCTACAATAAATACAGTTACTGAGATAAAAAGTGTATGCCAAAAGATAAGTGAAGTCGGGCTAGAAAGAAGACTATTAAAGCTTTCAATAGAGCTCTCTGGAGTGATATTTTGAAATCCGTTAAAGACATATGATAAGGCCCATCCAGCAGCAACACTGTAGAACGATAAAATTAATAAACCTGCTAAAGCTCCTGTTGCTCCCAATAAAGTCCAAGCTTTGGAGGTATTAGCTTCAATTGCCAGTTTTTTCATTGTATTTGCTGGACTATTTCTACCTCTTCTTCCTATCATGATTTCACCAAGCATAATTGGTAAACCAATTACAGCAATACAAGCCAGGTAAACAAGAACAAATGCTCCTCCTCCATTATCACCTGCCATATAAGGGAATTTCCAAATATTCCCTAAACCAACTGCAGAGCCCGTCGCAGCAAGAATGAATGTCCAGCGGCTTGACCATGTTCCATGAATAGATTTTTTTTCTTCTAGCATTTTTAGTAGTAGATTTCGATAGGATTAGTATAAGGATTTAACCAAAAAACTAAGATTAACATAAGACAAATGCACAAGATAATGCTTATTTTGTTTATCAAATCCACATAATTTTTATCTAAAGCACTATAGATAGAAGTAATATATTTAATATGTCTAGAAGTATAGACGGCAAATAACAAAGAACTTATTCCCCAAATAGGATTAACAAAGAAGGTTAATGTCCCTCCCGCTATTGCAATAAGAAGTGGCAACAAAGATAGATTAGCTAATTTAGAAACTAATTCATTACTATTAGCTCTAAGAGACCACATATTTCCAAATAAAAAGAGTAGAAACACAGAAAAATACAATTGCGCTAAATGAGCTAGAACCACTGCCAGATTATCAGGCGTAAACCATAAAGAAGCTGTTAAAAGAATAAGAGGTGAAATTGATATATAAGATATTCCTTTAATGGATCTAAATAAAACGTCTTCATCTTTCATGTCTGCTACAATTTTATATCAAAGTTTATACTTGAATTGTGGGAAAAAAGAAAAAGAAAGCTGAAAACTCTATTTCAGAAAATAGAAAAGCAAGATTTGATTTTGAAATATCAAATAAATTTGAGGCAGGCTTGTCCTTACTTGGATGGGAAACTAAAAGTATCAGAGAAAATAATGCTCAAATAGCCGAGGCCTATACACTCTTAAAAGATGGTGAAGCTTGGTTAATAGGTTGTTACATAGACCCTCTTAAAAATAGTAATTTATCCATGGATCCTACAAGATCTAGAAAACTATTACTGAATAGGAAGGAATTAAATGAGATTATTAAATCTACGTCTCAAAAAGGTAGTACTTGCATTCCTACAAAACTTTACTGGAAAAATGGTCTCATAAAATGCGAAATAGCTTTAGCAGTAGGAAAAAAGGCTCAAGACAAAAGAAATACAATTAAATCAAGGGATTGGGACCGTCAAAAAGCCCAAGAACTTAGAGAAAGAAACAAAAATTAGAGAAGTTTCTTAAGGAAAGGTATACTTCGCTAGCTTTTTTGGGGGCGAACTGGCTTCGACAATAGATATAAACCCTCAAGTGCATGTCGAGAAGGTAGTAATTCTCGTTAATAAATTGCTGCAAACTTGTTAGTTGGCGAAAACGCAGACTACGCTCTAGCCGCTTAATTGGCTAGCTGTCCTTGGTAACGTGCTCGTGCGCCTCCAAAGACAGACGATTTCACGAGATGCTGAAATTATTCTTCTCATTAGTAATTTCTTAAGAATAAATTGAGATCGTCTTTTGAACCCTGTTTATCGGGCGAAAAAAGATTAAATTAATAGATAAAACTAAACATGTAGATCTTGTGGCAGAGTACTAATGGACGCGGGTTCAATTCCCGCCGCCTCCACCAAAAGTGCTATCATATTTTCATGGTAGAACAACAAATTCTAATAACAATAGCAACACTTGCTGTAACTTTAGCTGGATTTTCAGGTGTAGTAGGTATTTTTTCTAAAGAACTTTCTGATGTTAAAAGCTATAAGCTAGAAACTTTATTATTTCAAAGTGGTGTGGCCTTATTTGCTTCTCTAACTGCTTTAATTGCTTCTCAGATCGGAGGAGGTTTTAAGAGCGAGGAGGAGTTTAGAGAATTTTGGATCATCTCTAGTTGGATTTATATAAGCATTACAGTAATAGCCTTAATTTTTGCAACTATCGACATAATCAGAAAGGAAAGTTATAAAAAGATTAATTACGATATTCTGTTTTATTTTTCTTTCTTTATTGTGATAGCGTTGCTAACTTTTAATGC
>CAJWDT010000018.1 GCA_913031395.1 uncultured Gammaproteobacteria bacterium | reverse complement strand
TATCCAGGTGAAGCTGTAGGTACTACAGTGAAGTAGCCAGCATTCGTTGGAGGATAAGATGGAGAACCATAATAGTCAGCTCTAAGCTGTGTATGAAGTGCTTCTGCATAAAGCTCAACATCATCACTGATTTCCATAGTCATAGTTGCAAAGAACTTATGTCTTTCTTGAGGATCTATATAATTTCCAAAAGGCACATAGTTATATCCACATTTACTGTAACCATTGAAATTAGCCGGTATTGATGCAGCTCCGCCAGCTACGCCTTGAGCTGGAAGTACTACTCCACAAGCAGGATCAGCAACAGCATTTGCAGCAGGTGTGGTTTGAAAAGTTCCAGGATTACCGAAACTTGATGGTCCTAAAGGCCATCCACCAGCCATATTGACGTATGGTTTTTCAGGGACTGGTAAAGGGTTATGATTTTGCCATTCTGCGCTGATTACTAAATTAGCTCCTCCATTTCCAAATCCAGCTATAAATGCAGCTTCTTGAACTCCATCAGATCCATCAATCTCTTGATGACTAGCTGTGGCCTCAAAGCCTTCGAATTTATTTCTAGTAATGAAGTTAAAAACTCCACCCATAGCATCAGTACCATGAGAAACCGCACCACCATTTTTTAGAACTTCGATACGTTCCATAGCAATCATTGGAAAATTACCAACATCAACGAAGGCATTACCTTCTTTAGTGGTTCCAGCGCTATTTACAATTCTTTTACCGTTGAATAAAACAAGTGTTCTAGGAATACCTAAACTTCTTATGTTTACGTTCTTCAAACCAACAATAGTTCCGCCACCATCACTGAATTGTTCAGATTGGTTTATGGTTCCTGATATTGCAGGCATATTTCTTAAAACTTCTCTCATGTTAGGAGCACCGGCTGCTCCATATTCACCTCTGTCAAAAACATCGACAGGAATATCTATTTCTTCACGATCAGTTTTAATGTAACTACCCGTTACGACAACAGCATCTACTTCTTCTTCATCAGCAGAAAATAGAAAAGAGTTGAAAGCAACTAAAGGTAATAAAGTTAAAAAAGCGAAAATCTTTTTCTTCATTTTGTTCCCCATTAAATTAAAATAGTTTCAAGACAATAAGTCACGAAACTCCCCTGACAGCTACTCTAAACCATAACTCTTGAGATAACACTATTTTTTTAATTGTTTTTTTTTAAATCTTCAGAAGGTAATTTAATATTTCTTTTATCAATTTCTCATGAGAAAATTGCTATATGACAAAGATTATGGATGGGAAAAAAGTTGCTCTTGATACTGAAGAATCATTAATTGATAGAGTTACGTTCCTGAAGAGTCAAAAGGGTTATGTTCCTACTCTTGCAACGATTCTAGTAGGTGATGATCCAGCCTCCGCAACTTATGTAAAAATGAAAGGGAATGCATGTGAAAGAATTGGCATGAAATCACTAAAAGTAGAACTTAGCAGTGAAACAACGACCGACGAGTTATTAGAACAAATAAACAAATTAAATAAGGACCCTCAAGTGCATGGAATCCTTTTGCAACATCCAGTTCCCGATCAAATAGACGAGAGAAGATGCTTTGATGCAATAGATATTAAAAAAGATGTTGATGGAGTGACATGCTTAGGTTTTGGCAATATGTCAATGAATGAAAAAGCCTTCGGATCATGCACACCCCAAGGCATCATGAGACTTCTTGAGACTTATGAAATAGAAATATCGGGAAAACATGCCGTTGTGGTAGGAAGAAGTCCAATCTTAGGTAAACCAATGGCTATGATGTTGCTTAATAAAAATGCTACCGTAACTATATGCCATTCCAGAACAGAAGATTTAGAGCAACAGATTCTTAGGGCAGATATTGTTGTAGGGGCAGTAGGAATTCCAAAATTTATAAAGTCGAACTGGATAAAAGATAATGCAGTTGTTATTGATGCAGGTTATCACCCTGAGAAATGTGGTGATATAGACTTAGGTCCATTAACAGAGAGAGTCTTGGCTTATACTCCTGTACCCGGAGGTGTTGGACCAATGACTATCAATACCCTTATACTACAAACTGTAGAGGCATGTGAAAATTCATAGACCAGTAATTCTCAAAACATATTTTTATTGAACAGAAGGAGCTCAAGAATGAACCATATAGACGTAGTAATTGTAGGAGCCGGAATCTCGGGAATAGGTGCCGCTTACAATCTAAAGACACGTTGTTCTCAAAAAAGTTTTACCATCCTAGAAGGAAGAGCCAATTTAGGAGGTACCTGGGATTTATTTAAATATCCTGGTATAAGATCTGATTCAGATATGCACACTATGGGGTTTAAATTTAAACCGTGGAGAAGCCCAAAAACAATAGCAGATGCCCCTTCTATTCTCAGTTATCTCAATGAAACTGTTGATGAATTTGATCTAAGAAAGGAAATTCAATTCAACAAAAAAGTTATCGCTGCAACCTGGTCTTCGGTAGATGCTTTGTGGAATATAAAAATTGAAGATCAGACTAATCAAACTATCGAGGAGGCTACCTGTAACTTCTTATACTTGTGTGGCGGTTATTACAATTATGATGAAGGGTACACACCCGAATTCAAAAATGTTGAAGCTTTCGAAGGACAAGTGATTCACCCTCAAAAATGGCCAGAAGGTTTAGATTATTCAGATAAAAAGGTGATTGTTATTGGCAGTGGAGCGACTGCGGTCACTATTGTTCCTTCTATGGCAGAAAAAGTTAAACACATCACTATGTTACAAAGATCGCCAACATATTATTTTGCAGCTCCCGATGAAGATAAGATAGGTAACTTCATTAAAAAATTTACTAGCGATAGGTTGGGCTATTTTTTAGTTAGATGGAAAAATATTCTCATGCAAAGACTCATGCTTAATAGATTGAGAAAGAATCCTGAAAAAACAAAGCAGATGTTAATTGATCATGTAAGAGAACATCTTGGTGAAGATTATGATGTAGATAAACATTTCACTCCCAGGTATATGCCATGGGATCAACGTTTATGCTTTGTACCTAATGGAGACATGTTTCAGGCAATGAATTCTGGGAAGGCTTCAGTTGTAACAGATACGATTAATGAGTTTACCCCTAAAGGTATAAAGCTTGATTCAGGAGAAGAACTTGAAGCGGATATTATTATTACAGCTACTGGATTAAATATGAGGCTGCTCAATGGAATAGATATAAAGATCGATAATGAGACTCTTGATATCTCAGAAAAAACACAATACAAAACAATGATGTTTAGTGATGTGCCTAATTTAATTGCAACATTTGGATACACCACAGCATCTTGGACCTTAGGAGCCGATTTAATATCCGAGTATGCTTGTAAATTAATCAACCTTCTTGATAAGAAAGGATTTGATTATTTTTGTCCTGAAACTGGTGAAGATGTAGTTGCTGAAAATGATTATTTAGACTTAAACTCAGGGTATATAGAAAGAGTAAGGCATCAATTACCCAAACAAGGTTCAAGAGATCCTTGGATTAACAGTCAGAATTACCTTAGAGATATAACTCAAATACGTTTCAAGAGTGTTGAGGACGAAGACCTGAAATTTAAGAAAGCGGGCTAGTTATCAGTTTCTAGATTTTTTATGAAATCGTCAAAATAGTAATAATTTACGCCTTCTTCTCCTGAGAGATTTATCATTGCTTTTGCTAATTTATCTCGGTTTATACTGCGATACTTTCTCAGAGATCCTCTTAATAATGGATCAATCAAGAATGGTGAAATTTTCTGTCCTATGAATTCACCAAGTCTAAATTCACCTCTAGGTCCTATTAATAGTCCTGGTCTATAAATTGAAATGGATTCAAAGTCTAACTCTAAAATCTGTCTCTCTATCAAGCCCTTACTTTTAAGATAAAAGTTTTTGGAATTTGAGTCAGAACCTACCGAGGTTACGATTGATAAGTTCGTTACACCGCCTTGCTGAGCCTCCTGGGCAATTTCTTTACAATAGGTCACGTCAACCTTTTGAAATGCATCTTCAGAACCGGCTTTCTTGATGGTGGTACCAAGGCAGATAAATAAATCTTTTACATCTGAAAAAAAATCATTTGGAAATTTTAGATCATCAAAATTGACTTTGTGAAAATCCAATAAAGAATTAGTGCTAGCTTCGTCAGTCCTTACTAGTGCAATAACGGATTCTTCTTTTTCTAATAGCTGAGTTATTATGGAGCTTCCGATCAAACCCGTTGAGCCGACAACTAAAGACTTGGTTCTAAGCATCCTCTAAGGCCAATACTTATCTTTTAATAACCTTTTATAGAGCTTGCCTGTTGGATGTCTAGGCAGTTCCTCTTCAAAATCTATACTTCTAGGGCTTTTAATTGAAGACATGTTTTCTTTACAGTATGCAATTAATTCTGCTTCCAAGGCAGGACCTGCCTCACTTAAATTAGCAGGTTGAACAACCGCCTTCACTTCTTCGCCCATCTCTTCATTAGGAACACCGAATACTGCAACGTCTGTTACCTTGGGATGCATCACTAAAAGGTCTTCAGTTTCTTTTGGATAAATATTTACACCTCCAGATATAATCATGAATGATTTTCTATCTGTTAGATAAAGGAAACCATCGTCATCTAAGTACCCCACGTCTCCTAAAGAACTATAACCTTGGTCTGTCATTGCACTTTTAGTTTTCTCTTCGTCGTTGTGGTATTCAAATGTAGTTGCAGTTTCCCCTCCGAAATATACTCCTCCTACTTCACCTGAAGGAAGCTCAGATCCGTCGTCATCAAGAATATGAAGAGATCCAAATAAAGGTCTACCTACACTTCCTTTATGTTCTAACCATTCTTGAGAATTAATCATCGTGATACCGTTATATTCTGTACCTGCATAATATTCATGCAAGATAGGTCCCCACCAATCTATCATCTCTTCTTTAACTGCTACAGGGCATGGTGCTGCCGCATGAATAGCAACTTGGTGACTAGATAAGTCATATTGAGTTCGAATTGAAGGGTCCTCCTTAAGAAATCTTACAAACATTGTAGGAACCCATTGAGAATGTGTAACTTTATATTTTTCTATAGACGACAAGGCGGTTTCTTCATCAAATTTTTCAAGAATAATTGATGTTGCACCTGATGCTAAAAAGCCAGTATTAAAATTTAATGGTGCTGCATGGTAAAGTGGTGCCGGAGACAGATAAACACTATCTTCCCCTGCTCCATACAGCAAAAGAACTCGTCCGAGACCTGGATCTTCATCATCCAATTCATAAGGCAAAGGAGTTAAAGGAAGCTCTCTTTTAACGCCTTTGGGCTTTCCTGTTGTCCCTGAGGAATAAAGCATAGACCCACCCTGACACTCGTCTTCAATAGAATCCGTAGACATGTCTTGAATTCCCTCTTCATAAGATAGATAACCAGAAGTTGTACCATCAAGCATAAACCTATGGACTCCATCTAAACTTGAATTCAGGTCATTAGCTGTTTGTTCCAAAAACTTTGAAGTGATAAGAACTTTAGCTTCACAGTCCTTTACAATGTATTCCACCTCTGAAGGTTGTAATCTCCAACTTATCGTTGTGTATCTAAGTCCACTCCTCCAAGCAGCAAATACAATAGGGAAGAATAGATGATGATTTTCCATCATAATTGCAATTGAATCGCCTGGCCTTAAACCTAAAGATCGAAATAAATGAGCACCTTGATTAGATAATTCATTTAATTCACCGTGTGTTATTACTTTGCCACTTCCCGCCATTATTATGGCTGGCTTCTCAGGAAACTTTTTTCCATTAACTCCCGGATGCATAACTTCTCCCTTGTTATATACTTAAAAAACTAAGTGAATATTGCCATACAATATAGAAATCTGTAAGCGTAAAATAATTAATTAATATGAGTACCAAATCTCTAGCTCTGATAACTGGTTTCGGAGGAATAAATTCAGCCGGAAGAAGTTCTGCCTACCTATCCTACAAAAATATGGTGTTCGATTCACTGTCTGGTAAAGAACAACTCGAAGTCCTTCAAGACTTAGCTGTTCTTCAGGGAAAAATAGAACCTATAGGTAGATCTTGGGAAACTAATTCTGGAGATTCTATTGACCTTAAAAAATACTTAACAGATAACAACTCCTCTATACGATCAGATTCAATGGTAAGAGAACTAGAAAGAGATTTGTATGACAAGGATGGAATCATTCTTGATCAGATTGGAGCTAGTGCTGCAGGTCAACTTCCTAAAGGGTTTGATCCTTCAAGTTTATATCCTGCAAGACAACATCCTAAAGCGCTTCAAATGACTGTATTTGGGATGGGTGACGCGCTCGGTCAGCTTGGTATTGATTGGAGAACTATTCAAGAAAAAATTGCTCCTGATGAAGTGGCTGTTTTTAGCGGAGCTGCAATAGGTCAACTTGATGGCTTTGGATTTGGTGGCTTAATGCAATCTAGATTAAAAGGGTCAAGGGCTAGCTCCAAAAATTTGGCTCTTGGTTTGGTGGAAATGTCAGCAGACTTTATTAATGCATATATTTTAGGAAGTGTTGGAAGGACTGGACACGTGGTTGGGGCCTGTGCAACTTTTTTATATAACTTACAAATGGGAAAAGAAGCGATTGAATCTGGTTCAGCTCGATTTGTTGTTGTGGGAGGTGCAGAAGCTCCTATTACACCAGAAATAGTTGACGGCTTTTATGCAATGAGTGCACTGTCGGACGATAAAAGAATGATGGAAATGCAAGCTCAACATAACGAAAACTTAAATAATGGACCTCATCAAGAAAAGGCTTGCAGACCTTTTGGACAAAATGCTGGGATGGTATTGGGTGAATCATCACAATTTGTAATTTTAATGGATGATGCGCTAGCTATTGAGTTGGGAGCTGAAATATATGGTTGCGTATCAGCTGTCTCTTCTCATTCGGATGGATTTAAAAGTTCAATTAGTGGACCCGGAGTGGGAAATTATATAACCATGGCTAAATGTGCTGCAGAAGCAGAAAAAACTATTGGCTTAAAAAATCTCAGAACAAGGACTTTTGTTCATGCACATGGAACAGGAACTCCTGCCAATAGAACAACTGAATCACATATCTTAAATGAAGTTGCTAAAACCTATGGAATTAAATCTCTTCCAGTCACTGGCATAAAGTCTTATTTAGGACATAGCATGGCTCCTGCTTCTGGCGATCAACTTACAGCTACATTAGGTACTTGGAATAAAGGGATAATTCCCGGTATACACTCTACTGATTCTGTGGCTAGTGATGTTCATCATGATAATTTAGAGATTCTTTTAGATAACAAATCTGAAGAAAAAGGTTTTTTTAGTGCCGCATTTTTAAATGCAAAAGGTTTTGGTGGCAATAATGCCTCGGCATTAATTCTTTCCCCTGAAGAGTCAATGACTTTGTTATCAAAAAAATACTCAAGTACAAAAATAAAGAATTATCAGTCTGCTAATCAGGATGTTGTTTCAAAAAGCACGCAACATAACAAGCAATGTTTGCGTGGAAAATATAATATTATCTATAAGTTCAATGAAAATGTACTTCAAGGTGAAGGAGACATTATGTTAGAAAAGAACAAGCTGAGTCTCAAAGGGTTTAAACGATCAATAAATTTAAAAAAGTAAATTGGAGAGAAAATGGAAAGAAATTGGAAACAAGTAAGAGCAGAAGTAAAACAGTTCGTTGAAGAAGAAGTTTATCCGGCTGAACCGATACTTCATAAAGGGGATGATGAATCTAAATCTAAACTCTCAGAACTTATGCAAAAGGCTAAAGATAATTCTTTATGGGCATTAGGCCATCCCAAAGATATAGGCGGAGAAGGTATGCCTTTTATGGAATATGTATACATCAACGAAGTTGTTGGCAGGTCTTCAAGTGCGATGGTTGCATTGGGCACTCACTCACTACAAGACTCCATTATGCTCAGAGAATTTGCGCCAAAAAAATGGAGGGATGAATACTTAGAACCTTTAGTTCAAGGAGAAATCTTTCCAAGTTTTGCAATGACAGAACCAGATATTTCTAGTTCAGATCCTACACAACTTCAAACTACTGCAGTACTTGATGGAGATGAATGGGTTATTAATGGAACGAAGTGGTTTACTACAGGAGCTGCAAGAGCTGCCTATACAACCGTGATGTGTCGAACGGAGTTAGATGTACCTAGTCATGGAGCCTTTAGTATGATCATAGTTCCAACAGACAACCCAGGTTATAAAATAGTTAGGGAGACTCCAGTCCTTGGAATCAATGGAGGTCATTATGAGGTTAACTATGACAATGTCAGAGTACCGAAAGAAAATCTATTAGGTCCTAGAGGGCAAGGTTTTTTAATTGCACAAAGAAGATTGGGGCCTGGAAGAATTTTTCATTGTATGAGGTGGCTTGGTCAAGCTCAAAGAGCCTTTGATTTAATGTGCGATAGGTTACATTCAAGAGAGACTTTTGGAACTCCTCTAGCAGATAAACAATTGCTTCAAAAATTTGTTTTTGATAGTGCTTGCGAAATACAAGCCAGTAGACATCTTACGCTTGATGCAGCTAAAAGAATTGACCAAGGAGATGATGCAAGAATTGAAATAGGTATGATTAAAGTTGTTGGCGCAGAAATGGTCCACAATGTAATTGATAGGGCTATCCAGGTTCATGGTGCGAAAGGTTTAACTGATGATACACCCCTCAGTTTAATGTACAGACATGCCAGAGAAGCAAGAATATATGACGGACCTGATGAAGTTCATGTTCAATCAGTAGCGAGAAGAATCTTAAAAAATTATCAAAATAACGGAGCTGGATGGGATTTTGGTGAAAGAGATGCAGCTTTAGAATCTGAATAAATGACAGAAGAACTTTCAATTGCTCTTCAAAATAAGCTTTTAGAAGCAAATATTGAAGGAAAAATCTTAAATCTTGTACCCTTAACTGGTGGTGCTTCTAAAGAGATATGGAAATTTGAAGTTCAAGATACAGATGAGATAAAGCAATATATCTTAAGAAAAGGTTCCGGGATAGAAGGACCTTTGGCTATTAAAACTTCAGATGAAGCTTTATTGCAGCAAGAAGTAAAAAAAATAAATGCCCCGGTTCCTGAAATTGTAGCGGTATCTTCCTTAGACGAAGAATTGGGTGATAGTTACATCATGAAATTTGTTGAAGGGGAATCCATTCCAAGGAAAGTTTTAAGAGACAATGAATATAAAGATGCCCTACCCTTATTGGCTTTTCAGTGCGGCGAGTCAATTGCAAAAATTCACGAAGTGGAAGTTAATAATCTTCATTATTTGCAAGAAAAAACTCCCATGGATCAACTTAATGAGCTTTATTCTACTTATGAATCTTTCAATCAACCTTCTCCAATGTTTGAGTACACTTATTTATGGCTTAAAGATCAAGATTTTGGTGATATTAAAGCAAGTCTAGTTCATGGAGATTTCAGACTTGGCAATATCATAGTCTCTAATTCAGGCTTGGAATCTATTATTGACTGGGAACTAGCCCATATTGGTAACCCCTTACAAGACCTAGGATGGATATGTGGAAATTCTTGGAGATTTGGTCAAAACGAAAAAGTTGTTGGAGGGTTTGGAGATTTGGAAGACTTATTAAAAGGTTATAACTCTATCAGTAAATTCAAAGTAAACGAGAATTTAGTTAGAACATGGCAGGTCTTTGGTACATTCAGATGGGGTGTAATCTGCCTTATACAAGCTGCAGCGCATTTGAATGGTTCCGTTAATTCAATTGAAAAAGCTGCAATCGGTAGAAGGGTTTCGGAAACAGAGATTGATATAGCAGATCTTCTCTTTCTTGGAGGTAAATAATGATCTTTGATAAGCCGAATAGTGTCGATTTACTTGAAGCAATAAGCCATTTCCTGAATACAAAAATAAAATCTGAAGTCCCAGCTCATTTAGCTTTCAAAATTAGAATTATTGAAAATGTATTGAATATAGTTATAAGAGAAATAGAAAAAGGAGATAAACTTTCTAATGAAGTCATGACACAACTACAAAGTTTGATAGAAACAGACGAACCAACTATTGAAGCCTTGGCTCTTTTGATAAAAGATGAAAAAATTGATCTTGAAGATCAAGATTTAAAAAAGCTTTTGGTTACTTTATCTAAAAATAAAATTGCAGTAGATAATCCAAATTATTCAACTTTCAAGAAACTAATTGAGTGACTTTAAAGGCTTCTTATCTCTAAAAATCATCAAAAGGGGCATAAATAAAGCCCAAGTTTTATGGTAATGCTTAGGAAATATTCTTTGCGAAAGATCTAGTAGTTTTGCATCAAGGCCTATAAAAATCCTAGTCTTATTCTTTTTCACTCCATTAAGTATAATTTCTGCTGCCTTACTTGGGTGCATACCACCCTCTCTAAACATATCTCCCATTTCCTTTTGAGATTTTGGAGCATTTCTTGTGAAGATAGAATTACTAGCTTGGGTTTCGTCTTGGTTAAAGTTTTCTTCATCAAACCTTGCATCAGCGGCAATATTAGTTCCAATGTGGCCAGGATGAACACAATGTATTTGCAAGTTAGGATTTGTTTCCTTCATCTCCATAGCTAAGCTCTCAGTAAAACCTCTGACGGCAAATTTAGTTGCGTGATAAACAGTTTGTCCTGGAACAGCAACCATTCCAAATATGGATGAAGTATTCACAATAGCAGCTTCAGGGCTGTCTACCATATGAGGTATAAAAGCTCTTGTGCTATTGATGACACCATCAAAGTTAATTCCCATGACCCAATCCCAATTATTCTCGTCCATATCTTTGAAGTGAGTACCTGTAGTGACTCCGGCATTATTGAAGACCATATCTACCTTACCGTGCTGTTCTATAACTTTCCCCGGAAGAGCCTCAATGGCATCCTTATCGGAAACATCCAATAAATGTGATGAAACGGAAACATTGTATTTTCGAAGCATCTCAACTGTTTCATTTAATGTTTCTTCATTAACATCGCAAACAGAAACATCTGCGCCATCTTTAGCTAATAAAACAGCAAGGTATCTTCCCATCCCAGAACCTGCTCCTGTAATTACCGCAACCTTATCTTTAAAACTCTTCATTTTTTTTCCTTATTTCTTAAAGTTATATCTAATCGTCATTTTCGTTTCGTTTTTGTAAATTAAATGAAATATTGTAAGCATCTTCAGGAGACTTTCTAACCCACTCATCAAGAGCTTTAGCATCTTCGCCTACAAGAATTCTCCATTTGTTTTCTTTAACACCATCCAGAATAACTGTTGCAGCTTCGCCAGCTGTCATAGGCGCCTCTTCTTTGAATGAGTTTGCACGTTCTTTTATAATTTCTCTAATCTGATCGAGAGATTGATTATGAACAGGCGCGCCAAGCTTAATCATATTTTCTTTTACTTTTTGCATTTCTTCATCAGTACGTTCAGCAGAAGCTCCTGAGGAATTCATGTTAATAATTTTCCCTGTATTTATAGCTATAGAAGTTCCTATATGACCAGGCATAACCACAGAAACACCCACATGAGGAGCATTGATTCTAAAATCATCCAATAAAGCTTCACTGAAACCTTTAACTGCAAATTTAGCTGCCGAATAAGCTGTATGCGGTGTTCCTCCTAGACTTGCCCAAAAACCATTTACGCTACTCGTATTGATTAAATGTCCTTCAGAGCTTGCAACTATCAAAGGCATGAAAGCTCTTGAACAGTAGTACACTCCATACCAGCAAACTGCAAAACACCTCTCCCATTCTTCTTTAGAAGAGTCAATGAAACTACCTCCTCCACCAATACCTGCATTATTAAAAAGTAAATTGATTGTTTCTGTTTTGTGTTCTGATAGAACCTCGTCTCTAAAACGGTTTACTTGCTCTTCGTTGGATACATCGCAAACATGCTTTGTGATGGTTATGTTTGGAGATTCTTCAGATACGATTTCATATGTTTCTAGCATGTTATCTTCAATGACATCACACATAGCTACATGACAACCTTCTTTTGCAAGTTGTCTGACAAGCTCTCTGCCCATGCCAGTTCCACCACCGGTCACGACCGCTATTTTATTGTTGAAGTTTTCCATCCTGAAAGACCTTTTATGATTTAAATTTTAGTTATTCGCTTTCGTTCGTATCTTGAGATTTAGGAAATTCACTAAACGGAAATGGCTTCTCTCCAGAGTGGTAAGTTAAGTAGTCTAGGATTTGGACCATATAGTCTCTGAATCCTAAAGACACTTTTGAAATATTTTCACTTCTCTTATCTGTAATTAAAACAAAAAGAAACTGAGTAAATACTATTAACCAAAGCACTGTCATAGAAAGGTAATAAACAAAAGAGAATGCTAGCATCCAAAAAAGCCTAATCCATTTTCCTTGTTTTAAAAAATTATCTTTCCACTCGTCGCTATCAATAAATTCTTCCGAACCAACATCGATGATCTTTTCTTCTTCAATTTCTGACATTATTTTTTTATTTTATAAATTCCACATCTTTAATCATATCCTGACCCAATACATTTTGAATTGAACCATCTAGATAAGTACCTTTATAGATGATTTTGTAAAGAGAATCCACTATCGGCATTTCAACGCCATGCTTATCAGAAATATTTTTTACAACTTTTAAGGTCTTTAAACCCTCAATTGTTTGTCCTATTTTTTTCTTGGCTTCTTCTACAGAAAGACCTTCTCCGATATATTTACCAAATTGGTGATTTCTACTCAGTGGTGAGGCGCAAGTTGTAATAAGATCACCTACTCCAGCCAAACCAAGAAATGTTTGTGGATTTGCACCTAAATCTGTTGCTAAACGACTCATCTCACCCAAACCTCTAGTCATTATCATACCGATGGTATTTTCTCCTGAGTTCAAGCCATCTGCTATACCGCAAGCAATAGCATAAATATTTTTTAGGGCCCCTCCCATCTCAACCCCATAAGGGTCATCATTCTCATAGATTCTAAAAAAATCTGTCGATAAATTTTGAATGACCTCATCTCTTAAGATTTTGTGTTTACTGGCAATCACTGTTCCGGATAAATGATGATTAGCAATTTCTTCTGCTAAATTAGGACCACTTAAAATACCGATAAGATTTTTAGAATAGTACTCTTCTAAAATTTTGCTCATCAAACTAAAGTCGTCTTTTTCAACTCCTTTGGTTGCAGTTACCAAAAATGTGTTTTCATTTATAAATGAAGAAGCTAAAAGAGAGACATCTCGAAAAGCATCGCTAGGGACACAGAAAATAATTAAATCAGATTCTTTAATATCCTCTATTTGTGAAGTGGCAGTGATATTTTTTCCAAGATCTAAGTTAGGTAGATACCTCTTATTTATTCTTGTGTTGTTGATTGTTTCGGCTAAATCATTATCCCGCATCCATAAATTAACTTGATTTCCATTCAATGAAGCAAGATAGGCTAGAACTGTTCCCCAGCTTCCTCCCCCAAGCACCGATATGTTTTTTCTATTCATTTAAAGTTATGAAGTTACAATTCACAAAGAATTCTAACATTTTGAGTTTGTTTTATACTAAAACCTTAGAGTCTAGATAATGAAAATTAGAAAATTAAAATCTGCTGAAAACATCAAAAAATATTTAGAGTCATCTAAAACAGAATACGTCAAAGTTGCGATTACAGATATCGACGGTATTCTCCGCGGTAAATACATGCATGTTGATAAATTTATCAAATCTTCAAAAAAAGGTTTTGGGTTCTGTGATGTGATATTTGGATGGGATAGCAATGATGAATTATATGAATTTAGTAACACATCGGAAGAAGAGCTTGTCACTGGATGGCACACTGGTTTCCCTGATGCCAAAGCATCTATCGTTCCTGAATCAGGAAGAGTAATACCCTTCGAGGAAAATACACCTCTTTTTTTAGCTGAATTATCTGACGATTCAGTTTGCCCAAGAGGAGTGTTAAAGAAAATTCTTGAGACTTTAAAAGAGAATGGCATCCAATCAAAGTCAGCATTTGAGTATGAATTCTTTCTCTTTGACGAAACCCCACATACGATTCGGGAGAAAAAATTTAAAAAATTAAAAAATTTCACACCTGGTATGTATGGTTACTCTGTTTTAAGAAGCAGTACACATTCAGATCTTTATCAACAATTACTCAACCTTTGTGTAGATATGGATATGCATTTGGAGGGTCTGCATACTGAAACCGGTCCTGGAGTTCTGGAAGCAGCAATCATGGTTGATGAGTCAATTAATTCAGCAGATAAGGCAACGTTATTTAAGACCTTTTCAAAAGTATTGTTTCAAAAAAATAATTTAATGGCGAACTTTATGGCGAAATGGTCTGGACAATATCCAGGACAGTCAGGACATATACATGTGTCTCTTCAAGACCTAGAAGGCAAATCCTTATTCAGCTCCACTAAAGAGAATGAACTACCTAAAGACTTCACTTATTTTATAGGTGGCTTGCAAAAATATATGCGAGAATTTTCTGTAATGATTGCTCCAACAGTCAATTCTTATAAAAGACTTTGTCCTGGAGCTTGGGCTCCTATAAATATGACTTGGGGAGTTGAGAATAGAACAACAGGCTTTAGGGCAATAACGGGTGATGCAGACAGTCAACGTATTGAGAATAGGTTACCGGGCGCGGACTCTAATCCTTATCTAGCCTTGGCTGCTACTCTTGGAGCAGGATATCTTGGCATTAAAGAAAAAATAGAACCCTCTCCTGAAACACAAGGCGGTGCATATGACCTAAAACTTGATAGAAAATATCAAGTCCCTTCCGATTTAGGTGAAGCTGCAAAATTATTCAAACAATCTGAATCTGCAAAAAATTTATTTGGTGAAACTTTTGTAAATCATTTTGCAAATACAAGAACATGGGAATATGAAGAATTTCAAAAAAATAAGAATCCTTTTGATTCTTCTATTATTTCAACGTGGGAACTCGAAAGATATTTTGAAATTATATAAATAAGACTATGAAAACTGGATTAGTATTTCACGAACTTTATCTCTGGCACCATACGGGCAATCACGCAGATTATGTCCCTTATGGTTTTCCTGTAGAACCTCTCCATCATTCAGAAAGCCCTGATTCAAAAAGAAGAATAAAGAATTTAATGGAAGTCTCTGGACTGTACGACAAACTTATAAAGATAAAACCAAGAAAGGCAACCAAAGAGGAGATTCTCTTATTCCATACCGAGAATCATTATGATCACATAAAGTCTTTAAATGAGTCGATAAGTGTTAATGCTGGAATAAGCGCACCAACAGGCATTGGAAGTTTTGATATTGCCCTACTTTCCACTGGTGGTGTTATTGAAGCCTTGGACCACATCATTGAAGGAAAGGTTGATAATGCCTATGCCTTGGTCAGACCACCTGGTCATCATGCCATGCCTAATAAAGCTATGGGTTTTTGTTTGTTTGGTAACGCTGCCATAGCAGGTAAACATGCGTTAAAAAATAAAGGTCTTAATAAAATCGCATTCGTAGACTGGGATGTTCATCATGGCAATGGAACTCAAGCGGCTTTTTATGATGATCCTAATGCCTTAACGATATCCATTCACCAGGATCGTAACTTTCCTTCTAACTCAGGACTGGTGTCAGAGAATGGTGAAGGTTTAGGAAGTGGTTACAATATTAATATACCCCTTCCGCCAGGTTCGGGAGTAGGAGCTTACGAAGCCGCCTTTGATAGAGTTGTGATACCAGCCCTTGAACAATACAAACCCGAATTAATTATAGTTCCATCAGGATTTGATGGGGGTGCTGGTGATCCTATTGGTAGGCAAATGCTTACCAGCGAAGGATTTAAGTCGTTAACTGAAAAAATTATGAATTCGGCTCAAGAGCTTTGCAATGGGAGAATTCTTATGACGCATGAAGGTGGTTATAGTGCAGCAACAGTGCCATTTTTTGCACATGCTGTAATTGAAACACTAGCTGAAGAAAATATGGGTATTAAAGATCCCTTTCAAGCAATAATAGGGAATCTTGGTCAACAAGAACTCCAACCTCACCAGGATAATCTAATCAAAGAAGTTGAATTACTTCTGCAAAACATTAAATAACTATGAAAAAAATTTTTAATCTAGATGGCAAAACAGCCGTTGTGACAGGAGCCTCTTCCGGTCTTGGAAAACATTTTGCCAAGACTCTTTCTGCCGCGGGTGCAAATTTGGTCATATGTGCAAGAAGAATGCAGAATCTTGAAGAACTCAAAGATGAGATCGATGGAGAAGTTCTTGTCCTGCCCTTGGACGTGACTTCTGAAGATAGTGTTAAAGAGCTATTTTCGGAGATAAATAATTCTGTTGGTGCTCCAGATATATTAATTAATAATGCCGGGACATCTGATCCTAGAAGATTCAAAGATTTAGATGAGGAGAGCTGGAATTATGTTCTAGACACAAACCTTAATGGTGCCTACAGAGTCGCCAAGAGTTTTACAGACTCTCTACTTGAAGAGAGTAAACCCGGAAGTATAGTGAATATTGCTTCCATTTTAGGGCTGCGGGTAGGATTAAATCTTGCAAGCTATGCAACTGCTAAAGCTGGATTAGTTCAACTTACTAAAAGTATGGCCTTAGAGCTTGCACGATCAAATATCAGAGTTAATGCTATAGCCCCTGGCTATATCTTGACGGAAATTAATGATGAGTTCTTTGCAACTGAAGAAGGCCAAAGCTATATAAGAAACATTCCTATGAACAGATTAGGTCTTGAATCAGACCTTGATGGAGTGTTGTTGTTATTGGCAAGCGAAGCCTCGGCATTTATGACAGGTTCAATTATTCCTGTAGATGGCGGACATCTTATTAACCCTCTATAGATTATTGAACAATCTTAATCACCCTTCCAATAGATAAGGGTTTGTCGGGGTAATCTCCATTGATTAAACGTAATTGATCTTCAGCATTAGAATGGATACTGCTCTTTAAGGCCAACGATTCGTAAGTATCTAATTGTTTGACTGTATAAGAAGTTAATCTTAACGGTTTTGAAAAATCTTCTTCATTAGCTTTCAATTTTCTAAGAGAATTTATAATTTTCAAAAATTCGTTATCAAAATTAGAAAAATTGGAATTTCTATCTTTGACTACACCAATAAATTGATAAACCTGATCATCTTTGAATAAAACTGCCATTCTAGTCATTCTGCCTGATCTGAAAGATTTGCCCGTATAGCCTACTAGTCCATTTATGTTAAGTTTCTTACCTTCATCAATGTCAGGTGCAAAGCGCATCAGATAGTCTCTAGGAGATTCTTTAAAATTTAAATCTTCTAGCGTCATTTGGAGCTGAGCCTCTCCAGATGAAGAAGTAAAAACTAAACTATTTGGAGTATTAATAATCTCCCAACTATTTGGTGAAGACATATAAAGATTAAGAGGGCCGTGAAAGAACTCATTCCCTCTTCTAATTCCGGATTGCTCAGAATCTCCAAAAACCATTCCTTCAATCATATTTAAGTAATTATCTTTTTCTTTCTTTTTTCCCTCTTTAAATGAAACACTCACATTGTTTAGAACCTCTTGGAGTCTCAAATCATTTGATGGGTGGCTGGCAAAGACGCCATGATAACTTCTAGGCTCTTGTCCCCTTTCTTCAGCGACCTTTTTTGAATAAATTTCTTGATCCTTGAGCACTGACAAAACTTCAAACATTCCTTGAGGAGAATAGCCTTCTTGAAAAATATATTGAGCCCCAAGATCATCTGCTTCTAACTCCATGTCTCTGCCATAACCAGATAACAGTGCTCCTGAAGCCAGATTGGCAATATTACCAGCCGTTCGTCCTGCATTAATCTCTACAGCGGTAGATAAAATCCCCATAAGTTGAGACTGAGAATATTGTCTTACACTATGCCTTGCCGTAACGTGTCCTATTTCGTGCCCTAGAACTGCAGCTAACTCCTCTTCGCTAGACAGATAAGCCATTAAACCTCTATTAATAAAAATGTATCCTCCTGGCAAAGCGAAGGCATTAATATCAGGACTATCAATTACGGTAAATCTATATATCAAGTTTGGTCTGTGGCTTTTAGAAGCCAAAGATTCTCCAATAGATTGAACGTATTCTTGTAGATTTTGATCTTGATATCTGGGACTTTGTTTTAAAATTTGTGCGTTGTATTCCCTACCCATTTGAATTTCTTGATTTTCGCTAATCATAACGAAATCTTGTTTGCCGGTTACTGGATTTACAGAACAGTTAGCCAGAAAGATAATAATTAAAGATAAAATTAAGTGTTTCATTCTGAAAGTAATTTTACAGTCCTATCTCCAAATTGCTCCCACCAATCTTCACCCATTTTGACTACTCTTTGTATATTTGAACTACTTCTATCATCCAATCTTCTATTTACGGAATTTATAGCTGAGTTAACTCTCAGATAGTGTTCTCCGATTATTTCACCAGCCAGTTCATGATCCAAACTACTTTCGACCATTAATCCGAAAAGGTCATGCATAAGCCACCCTACGATTCCCCATTTCATTGAAGCTTCTCCATTGAGAGAGCGCTTACTTAAACCAGTTCCAACGCTTAGAACTCTAATTTCAGAATCTGGAAAAAGTTTCTTTGCCTCAACATAACCATGCAATACGGGATGATTAGCTACAATTGCTCCATCTATAAGGTATCGATTCCCTACCTTTGCAGTGGGATAATAGATAGGAGCAGCGCTGGTTGCATCACCAACATCTACTAAAGAAATATCCTTATCTTCTTTGTCGTAGGAACGAAAAAGAACGGGGCTTCGTTTTTGTATGTCGTAACTCAAAACAGCAACAGGTTTATTTGACTCTCCAAGAATTGTTTTTCCAAAATATTTCTTCAAGACTTCTCTTTTACCAACGTTTGTATACTTAGGATTGCTTTGTAAAAGCCCCAACCTCAACTCCCAAGAAGAAGATTGCATAGTTTTCTTTAAATTATTTGGGGCCCATATCTTTTCAAGATCAATTGCTGAAAAGTTTTTAGATGCTAAGGCCAGACAAGATATAGCTCCTGCAGAAGTTCCGATAAAGAAATCAAATTTTTCATGAATCTTTACTCCAAGTTTCTTCTCAAGGAGTTTTAAGAAGGTAATCGAGGCAAGCGTCCTTACACCGCCACCATCCATAGAAAGAATATACTTGGTCTTCAAATTAAATGAGATTTATATAGGAAAGTCTAATGCAAGTTAAAAGTAATTTGAAATTATTTTTCCTGAAGCAAAAGAAAGCGTCCAACCGTAGAATCCGTGGCCAGAATTTATAAATACACCTTCAGTTTTAGAAGGACCAATGCAAGGGATGCTTGAGGGTGTTAAAGGTCTATCTCCTGACCAAGAATCAATTTTTGAAGAATCATAATCTGCCAGTTCTGGGGCAACGTCTTGAGCTATATCCATTAGCTCTTGGATTCTTTTATCGTCATCAACTTCTTTGCAAAAGAGGTCAGCAAATCCTGTTACTCTAATTTTTTCACCTAGCTTAGTAAAAAGTACTCTTTGATCTGAAAGAGTTAAGCTCACATCGAGATCCACACTCCCTTTTGGTAAAGTTAAGCTGTAACCTCTAGCGGATGTAATAGGAGATGGAGATTGAACAATCTTTTCTGTTAATGAACCTGCACAAACTATTACATTTTCTGTTTCGAAAAAACCTTTATTAGTATTTATGCCATAACATTTTGAATTTTTTTTCATTAACTCAATTACTTGCGTTTCAAAATGAAAATCAGTTCCATTTTTTATCAGCCAATCTTTAAGTTCTTTACAAAAGAGAAGTGTATCTCCCACTTCGTCTGATTCTGAATATATCGCTCCTGCATATTGTTTAGTTAAATTACTTATAGCAGGCTCTAAAGATTCCGCTTCTTGAATAGAAATTGCCTTATTATCATTACCAAGACTTTGTTTTAAGCTCAAAGACTTCATCTCATTTATAAAATCTTTCTTTTTTTCAAAAAGAGCAAGTTTTGAACTCTTTTGATGATCAAATGTTAAATTTAAATGATCTCTCATTTTTGCGAGTAATGACATGGAAGATAAAGATAGTTTTGCAAGTTGCAATTGATTTTTACCATGATTTTTTTCTGTACAGTTAGCGGCAAAGCGCATTAACCATCTTAAGGATTCGTATGAAGAAGGTATATTGAACCTAATCGCTAAATCTCTATTTAATGCAATACCAGGTAACTTTGGTAAAAGACCAGGCTTTCCTAGTGGGTCAGAAAAGCAATAAGATAGTTGACCTCCATTTGCAAAACTGGCGCCTAAAGCCACATTACTCTCTTGTTCAATAATTGTTACTTTATGACCTTTTTCACATAAGTAATAAGCTGTGGTTAAACCAATAACTCCAGCGCCAATGATATGAATGTGCATAAAGGAATTTTAGCTATGACCAATAGAAAATATAAATTCTATTGTTAACTAAATCTATAACTTATAGTTATGGTTTATTACAAAACTTATAAAATTTTCTTGAATATGTGATTTAGTAATATTTTTTGGGATAACTAAATATACATTACAGGAAGGTGCTTCTTTTAAGTTCCAAATAAAGTCAGATGAATTCAGTGAAGAGGCAGAGATTTGATCTAAAACAGATATCCCTAGACCCTTTTTGACATACGAGGCAGCCATGAGATAAGAATCAGTTTTTGTAATAAAATTTGGAATAAATTTTTTCTTGGAAAAATAAGAATAAAGTTTTTCTGATAACGGTCCTTCAATGCCAACAAAAGGTATACCTTCCAAATCTTGCAAAGATATAGTTTGTTTCGAAAAAGAAAAATCTTCAGAGCCTAAAACTACAAAACTACCTTCAAAAATTCTTATGCATTCAACGTCTTCATATTCCTTGGCCTCAAAAGCTACTCCAAAATCAATACTTCCATCTCTTATGTGATTGATCATTTCCTTGAAATGATAAGCATGAGTCTCAAACCTTGAACCAGGATTTATTGAAGAAAAATCTGAGACCAGTGTTGGGATGAGATCTAAGCCTAAGGTTGGTGCACAACCAAGCCTTATTAAACCAGAAGGTTTAGCAGACATATTCTCAGTTAATTCTTTTAATTGATTCAGATCAGTATTTATCTTGTCAGCTTTTAGAAATATAGAATCTGCTTCTGGAGTTGGGAACAGTCTTCCTTTAATTCTTGAGAATAGCAAAAAGCCTAACTGACTTTCTGTGTGGGCAAGAACTTTACTAATGGAAGGTTG
>CAJWDT010000017.1 GCA_913031395.1 uncultured Gammaproteobacteria bacterium | reverse complement strand
ACCCCATCCGTGAGTTGCTTAACCACGCCTTCTTTTCTAGACATCATCTTACTCAGATCTATCTGCACTTCTTTTGCTTCAATGCCATGTTCAGCATAGTCGTTAATAAGTTGATAATGCTTAAGAGATGAATCAAGTAGCGTTTTAGAGGGGATACAGCCTATATTCAAACAAGTTCCTCCAATAAAACCCTTCTCTATACAGGCAACTTTCATACCTAACTGAGCAGCTCTTATTGCAGCAACATAACCTGCGGGTCCACTTCCTATAATTAAAATATCGTACATACTATTTCTAAAACAATCATATCACTTATGTTTAAATTTCTTATCTTGTTGAGAAAGATTTAGTAAAATAAGAATCATCTATATGAGTTCTTGCTAAGTTCATAAGAGCTCTATTAAATTTCATAAAATTTTTAAAAGGCTTTAAATGTCAAAAATTAAATATATCGAATTTAGTGGTACTGAGCATCTTGTTGATGGTGTAGTTGGAGAGAGCCTCATGGAAATCGCTCTTTCAAATGATGTTCCAGGAATAGAGGCTGATTGTGGAGGATCATGTGCATGCGGAACATGTCATGTATACATTGAGAATAATTGGTTAAATAAATTAGAAGAGAAAAGTGATATGGAAAACTCAATGTTAGAGTTTACAGACAATGTAAAGGAAAACTCTAGACTCTCCTGCCAAATTGAATTTCAAGATGATCTTGATGGTTTGGAAGTAAAACTTCCTGAATCTCAATATTAAGTTTATTTGTTAAAAAAAAGGGATCTTAAAGATCCCTTTTTAATATCTCAGCAAGAGTTAGTCTCTAGTAATAATAGTCTCTTCTGCTTGATCAGCATATTTAGAATATTCTTCTCTAGCGATCACTCTTCTATGAACTTCATCAGGGCCGTCTGCTAGTCTTAAAGTTCTCATGTGTGCGTACATGCTTGCAAGTGGGAAGTCCTGGCTGACACCACCGCCTCCGTGCATTTGAATTGCCCTGTCGATGAGTCTGCAAGCCACGATAGGTACATGTACCTTTATTTGTGCAATTTCGCTTCTGGCAACTTTATTACCAACCGTATCCATCATATGAGCTGCATTAAGAGTCAAAAGCCTAGAGGTTTCAATATCTATTCTGCTTTCTGCTACATAGTCATAGTTAGCACCTAGGGTAGATAGTTTCTTACCAAAAGCCACTCTATCTTCAGATCTTTTGATCATTAGCTCTAGACCTTTTTCCATAACACCTATTGTTCTCATGCAATGGTGGATTCTACCAGGCCCTAAACGACCTTGAGATATTTCAAATCCTCTGCCTTCTCCTAAAAGTAAGTTTTCTTTAGGGACTCTTACATCTTTAAAAGACACTCTACCGTGTCCGTGAGGGGCGTCATCATAACCAAATACATGCATCATCTTTTCAATCTTTATGCCTGGGGTATCCATTGGCACAATAATCTGTGATTGTCTTTGATGTTTAGGATTGTCAGGGTTAGTCATACACATGAATATCAGTACTTTACATCTAGGATCTCCTGCTCCTGATGTCCACCACTTTTCACCATTGATGACGTACTCGTCTCCATCAAGAACAGCACTTGAGCAAATATTTGTTGCATCAGAAGAAGCCACTGCAGGCTCTGTCATTGCAAACGCGGATCTTATTTCTCCATTAAGTAGTGGTTTTAGCCATCTTTCTTGTTGCTCTTCATTGGCATATTGGGCCAATACTTCCATATTCCCTGTATCTGGTGCTGAACAATTAAAAATTTCTGAAGCGATTCCTGATCTACCCATGATTTCTGCAAGAGGAGCATAGTCAAGATTGCTCATACTTTCTCCCATTGGATTTTCAGGCAGGAATAGGTTCCAAAGACCTTCTGACTTAGCTAATTCTTTTTTATCTTCGATAATTTGAGGAATTTGCCATCTATTACCTTGTTGAGTAAATTCTTCCATTTGTTTAGCGTAAATTTCCTCTGCAGGATAAACATGATCATCCAAAAACTTTGAAATTCTTATCTGCAAATCTTTGGATCTATCTGAAAACTGAAAGCTCATTTTTATTCTCCTTATAATTTCTATTAATATTTAAATAAGGTACTATAAGTCTGAGTTATACCTTAAAATATTATTATTTAATCATAGAACCATATAGCAACTTAGTCTACAAACATATTAAGTTTGGGCTGAAATAAACAAATTTCTCAATATGAATCTAAAAGAAACAGATCTAAACTTATTCATCGCTTTTGACACAATTTATACAGAGAAGAATCTTACTAAAGCTGGACAAGTTCTCGGAATAACTCAACCAGCTGTGAGTAATGCACTTTCAAGATTAAGAGAGTTATTCGATGATGAGTTATTTGTCAGAACATCTAAAGGGATGATTCCTACTCCGGTAGCAAATCAAATCATAAAAGATGTAAGAAGTGCCTTATCTCTTATACAAAACACAATTTCAGAAGCTGAAAAATTTGATCCCTCCATTGCTGATATGACTTTTAAAATATCCATAGGAGATAGCTCAGAATATAGGCTTTTACCTCTTCTTATAAAAGAATTAGCAGAAGTTTCTCCAAACATAAAAGTTGAAACTTATCTAACTCCCAGAAAAGAAGCACCTAGAGAGCTGGCGTCGGGAACCATAGACTTTAGTATTGATCCACCGGTCCATAGCGACCCACACCTAAGGCATGAAAAAATATATGAAGAAGATTATGTGATGATAGTCAGAAAAGATCATCCTATCCTTGAAAAAAAGGAATTAACTATTGAGGATTATTTAAACCTTACCCATATTCATATTTCGAATAGAAAAACAGGATTAGGGCATGTTGACATGACTTTATACAGACTTGGGTTAGCTAGAAATATTTCATTAAGGGCACAAAATTTCTTAGTTGCTCCCTATGTCGTCGAGCAATCTGATTTGGCAATAACTACCACAAAGGGATTTGCTGTTGATAGAAATTTAGCCTGGAGAGAATTACCATTCGATATTGATCCTCTAGTACTGCATTTATATTGGCACGAAGCTAAAGACTCTGATCCCTCATCTAAATGGATGAAAGATTTAATGTTAAAAACTTACGGTAAACTTCAAAAGGTCAACTAAAAAGTTGGTGCGGATGAGAGGACTCGAACCTCCACACCTTACGGCACCAGAACCTAAATCTGGCGTGTCTACCAATTCCACCACATCCGCGAGAGCGAGTATTATAGGCATACAATGAAACAAAGTAACCTATTCGTTTTGGGTGTCTGAAATTAATAATTCCAATTCATTTAATTTTTCTTTTATGGATAACAATGACTGATTAACCTGAACTCTGTAGACATTAAAAGACTTTATACTTTCTTCTATTTCATCAATCTGCTCTTTATTTGAACTTTCATTTGAAACACCATTGAAACCCTCAATAGCTTCAGAAGTTTTTTGTTGCATGTTGGCCAACTTAGCTAACTCAAGACTTACTGCTCTTTGTTTAGCAGAAAGAGTTTCATTCTTTTTGAGAATTTCATCAAATTGAATAACTAGTTTTTCAATTGAATTAAGGTTTGCTGCTATCTCTTTTCTGTTTCTTTTATTACTAAGGTCCCATAGCTTTCGAACCTCTTTATTTACGAACTTTAAATCAGAGTCTACGTCTTGAGTTAAGGCTTGCAAATTATCTCCACTTTCTATTAAGCCTTCTTCTAATGAGCTGATTCTCTCAATAAAGTTTTGTCCTGCTTGCTGTTGATTGCCTGAGGTGTTGAAAAACCAGAAAGATAATATTATTAAACCAGCAAGATTTAATAAAGTTAACATAGAAGAAAATAAAACCCCTCCTCCCTTAGTTACTCTTTTATCTCTATTAGATACCTCTCCCGGTCTTACAGGTTTTATATCCTTTTCTTGGTCATTTATATTTTCATTCATTGTTTATATTTTGCTCTTTCATTCTATGGGATCGTATATACAATAGAACCCAAAATTAAGTTTAACAATTAATCTAAAATAGGATTAGATTTAAATAGAGGAATAATATGAATTTTGAATTTTCTGCCGATCAAATGCAATTAAAAGATATTGCAAGAAAATTCCTAGAAAAAGAAGAATCCGTTAAAAGAGCTAGGAATGTTTTAGAAGGTGATGCTTCATACGATGAAGAATTATGGTCTCAAATAATTGAAATGGGATTTACCGCTACAGCTATACCTGAAGAATATGGCGGTTTAGGATTAGGATATCTCGAATTATGTGTTATCGCTGAGGAATTAGGTAGAAGCTTAGCTCCTACGCCTTTCTCATCAAGCGTATACCTTGCTTCTGAAGCTATACTAAATTACGGTGATGATGCAACGAAACAGGCCCTCTTACCTGCTTTAGCCTCTGGAGAAAAAATTGGTGCTTTTGCTCATAGCGAAGCAAACACTTCTCCTACTGAATCTAATATTAAGTGTTCTTTCAGTGAAGGATCTCTATCTGGAACAAAGATTGCTGTGGTGGATGGTGACATAGCAAACGTTTTCATAGTTACTGCTAATAATGGATCAGGTGTAGGTCTATACTTAGTTGATGGGAGTTCAGATGGAGTGGAAATTACGACTCAACCCACGCTAGATCCTTCTAGATCTCATGCAGCGGTTAGTTTTAATAATGCTTCAGCTACAGAGTTGAAGTCTGATTGGTCAGATGTGCTTGGTCTCTTGGACAGAGCTGCGGTTCTATTCTCATTTGAGCAATTAGGTGGAGCAGAAGCGTGTATGGATATGGCAAAAGAATACGCGATGGGAAGATATGCATTCGGAAGATCTATTGCTTCCTTCCAGGCAATAAAACACAAACTTGCTGATATGTTTATTGCAGTAGAACTCGCTAGATCGAATTGTTATTATGGTGCTTGGGCATTGAGTACTGATGCTCCAGAATTACCAACGGCGGCAGCTACTTGTAGAGTTAGTGCCAGTCAGGCATTTCATGAATGCTCAAAAGAAAATATACAAACTCATGGCGGCATGGGTTTTACATGGGAATTTGATTGTCATCTTTATTATAGAAGGTGTCGTCAACTAGCTGCCAATATTGGCAGTCAAGCAATTTGGAAAGATAAACTAATAAGCTCTTTAGAAAGAGCAAATCAAATATAGGAGAAAAGACATGGATTTTAACGATACTCCCGAAGAGGCTCAATTTAGAAAAGAAGCTTTTGACTGGTTGAAAGATAATGCACCATTAAAAGAAGGACCAAAAGATAGCTGGAGAGCATCTTCAGAAGAAGAGGGTCTAAAAGAAGTCAAAGTTTGGCAAAACAAACTTCGTGATGGTGGTTGGGCATGCTTACATTGGCCAAAGGTATATGGTGGAAGAGAATCTACACCTATTGAAAGAGTAATTTGGGGTCAAGAAGCCTCCAAATTTAAAATTCCAGGTGGTTACTTAGAAATTGGTCAAGGAATGGCTGGGCCAGTTATGATGATGTATGCAACTGAAGAACAAAAAGAAAGGTATCTACCTCCGATGGCAACTGGAGAAGAAATTTGGTGTCAGCTTTTTAGTGAACCAGCTGCAGGATCAGATGTTGCGGGCATTAAAACTAAAGCAGAGCTAGACGGAGATACTTGGACTATAAACGGTCAAAAAGTTTGGACATCTGGTGCACATTTTAGTGATTATGGAATCCTCGTAACAAGAAGCGATCCTTCTGCACCAAAACATAAGGGACTAACCTTCTTTTTTGTTGATATGAAATCTCCAGGAATAGAAGTAAAACCAATCAAACAAATATCCGGTGGAGCAAACTTTAATGAAGTGTATTTCACTGACGTAAAAATACCTGATAGCCAGAGATTAGGTGCTGTCGGTGATGGCTGGAAAGTTTCTCTTACTACGCTAATGAACGAAAGACTCGCAGTGGGTGATGCTTCAGGACCAGATTTTCAAGAGGCTTTCTCTCTTGCCAGAGGACAAGATTTAAATGGTAAGTTAGCAATTGAAAATGATTCCGTTAGAGAAAAACTAGCTGATTGGTACTGCCAACAAAGCGGCTTGAAGTATGCAAAATATAGAAATATATCAGCACTATCAAGAGGTGAGACTCCTGGACCACAATCCTCGATAACAAAAATCGTGAGCGGTAATAAATTACAAGAGATCGCAAACTTTGGTTTAGATATGCTTGATTCTGCTGGCATACTCAGAACAGATGAAGAAGGTGCTGAGCAATCAATGTATCAGTATGGATTCTATGGTGCAGCGGGCATAAGAATAGCCGGTGGAACTGACGAAATACTCAAAAATATTATTTCTGAGCAGGTCCTTGGAATGCCTCAAGATATGAGAGCAGATAAAGGTTTACCTTTTAACGAAATACCTACAGGAAATAAGTAGACTCGAAGCTAATCATAAAGGCGCAAACTCATTTCTAAATAGTGAGTTTGCGCCTTTTTCTTATAAAGATAATTCCTTATTTTCTGAAGAATTTAATGATATATATTCTTCTTCTAGTGGAGCATTTGATGAATGTGACCATGTATTTATCAAAGGTAATAATCTTGAAGAGAGATTTAAAGGTTTAAAAAAAGACTTAGACTTTTCGATTGGCGAGATCGGATATGGTATCGGTTTGAATTTTCTAATCACTTGTAAAGTATGGCTAGAAAATACAAAACCTGAGAGCGTTCTTAATTTCTTTTCTTTTGATAAGTATTTATTTAGGTTAGAAGACTTTCAAAAAATTATAAGTATTAATTCTGAGCTAAATGAATATTGCCAAGAGTTAGAAGACTTTTATCCTAAAAATATAACTGGTGTTCAAAGAATTCCATTGTTCAGTGGCAGGGTTGTACTCAATTTAATAATAGGCGACATTGAAGAGACTCGAGATTATCTTAAATCCTTAAGCT
Source organism: uncultured Gammaproteobacteria bacterium (assembly GCA_913031395.1). Lineage (GTDB taxonomy): Bacteria > Pseudomonadota > Gammaproteobacteria > Magnimaribacterales > Magnimaribacteraceae > Magnimaribacter. Next base: position 14,963 of record CAJWDT010000017.1, on the reverse strand, counting down.
CAATTGATGCTTGGTATCTAGATGGGTTTTCACCTTCTAAAAATCCTGAACTTTGGTCAGAAGAACTATTAAAAGAAGTTCACAATTCATGTCATTCCAATACTACGTTCTCTACATATACTTCTTCTGGTCTGGTAAAAAATAATTTAACTCGAGCTGGGTTTAGCTTTTCTAAGGTAGATGGTTTTTCCAACAAAAGGCATATGCTGGTAGGTAATGCAAAAACCGATGCGAAAAGGAATGAAGCCATTAGAGGAAAGGTGGCTGTAATTGGTTCTGGAATAGCAGGCTGTTCTCTTAGTTATGCCCTTGCAAAAAGAGGTTTAAAAGTTGATCTATTTGAGAAATATGAATCTATCTGCTCTGGTGCATCGGATCATGAACTACTTGTAACCTATCCAAAGCTTTCGGCTCATGACACTCCATATGGGAGATTTAACTTACAATCCTTTGTGTACGCTACTAGATTTTATGACCAATTAAATTCTGAAGGCTGGAATAAAACTGGTGTAATGGTTTTAAATCATGATGCTGATAGCGATAAGAAAAATAAATCCTTATTAGAAAAAAGATCGGATGGTTTAATTTTTAAAAATCTAAATGAAAAAGAAGTTTCTTCAAAAACTGGAATAGAATTAAATTACCGAGGATTACTTTACGAAGATGCAGGGTATATTTTTCCTAAAGAAATATGTAACGCCCTGATTAATTCGCCAAATATTAATCTTTTCACTTCAGCTAAAATTGAGAATTTGACAATCAATGAAGGCTTGGCATCTTTTAAAATCGACAAGGAAATTCATGAATATGAATATATTTGTTTATGTACCGGTAGTGATACTGATAGTCTTATTGATCTAGATGGTTTCAGCAAAAAAAGAGGCCAAGTGAGTCATATAGAGAGTAATGAAATCTTGAATAATATAAAACTTCCAATTTGCGCTAAAGGATATCTTTCTCCAAAAAAAGGTGATGTTCACATAGTTGGTTCAAGCTATAGCAATTTGGAGCATTTAAAATTAAATGAGGAAGAACATCTTGATAATCTTGAGAAGCTAAAGATAATTACAAAACAACCAACATCGGTTAGTTCTGGAAAAGCAGGATTTAGAGCAGTCGCAAAGGACCACTTGCCAATAGTAGGTCAAATCAATGGGGTCTTCTTAAATACATGCCACGGATCAAGAGCTTCTGTTTCAGGACCGATAAGCGCAGAAATAATTGCTAGTCTCATCACAGGTACTGCCCCACCTTTAGAGGAAAGAGAGCTTAAAGCTTTATCTCCTTTGAGATTTAATTAAAACTTGATATGACTTCAGCTATTAAAGAATTGATGCCACTTTGATCATACTGATCGCTCGGTCTCTTAAATCTTGTAAAAGCATACCAAACCACATCATTTGTTTTAGCATCATGAAATCGAATTGATATTTCGTCTTTCTCAGATCTTATATATCTCTGATCTCTTGAGTCAAAATATCTATGTCCATAATATCCAAAACCACCCAAATCAGTTGATCGTTCTACTTCTCTTTGAGTGCCTAGAAAAAATTTTACTACCAGATCTGATTCATTTGATTGTTTGAGACCTTTTTGAGTAAGGCTTGTGTCTAGCGACCTAGAGATTCTTTGGATAAGTATAGGGTTAATGCTTATAAGCTCATCCTTATCATCTAGAGAGGGCGAAATAACCGAGAAAGTCTTATACGAAGAAAGGTCATATTGATTATCAGAATCCGATTGAACAACTAAAGAACTTGCACAAGAGGTTAAGCCAATAATAAATATGATAGAGAGGGTTTTAGTTATGAGTTTCATAGTGGTTATTTTAGAAAAAAATAAACCGTTTTCCTAATTTTTTCTTACACCCTTGATATTGAACTTTGTAACGATCAGATTGTCTTTGGACTTTATCAGCTACAGAAAGCAACCAGGGCTTGGTTCGGTAACTTCCTCTCTTATAGCCTCCACGGCCTTCATGATAAGCTAAATATAAGGCTCTAGTGTTTGTTAGGGAAATACCTAATTGCTTATGAGTTTTATAATTATACCAACCTACAAAGTCAACGGAATCTTCAAAGTCATTCCTGCTCATGAACCAACCACCCCTGTCATTCAGATACATTTCCCAAGTTCCATCAACTGCTTGAGCATACCCCCTTGCACTTGTGACTCTTTTCCAAGGAATGAATCCTAAGAGTTTTGTTCTTTCCGGTCTGGCATCAGCTCTAAAACTCGATTCTTGCTTTATGATTGCCATGGAAACATAGACAGGTATTTTCCATCTTTTTTCAGTTTTCTTAGCAGCTTTATACCAACTGTATCGCTCTTTAAATATCTTACAGACATCCGTAGTGGTACTTGGAGGACTATTAGAAGCACAACTCATAAGAAAAATAAGTAAAAAAGAGCTCAATAAGATTCTATTCATCTAAGTATTTAGAATTTTTAAAACTGCTTCTTCATCAAGAACAGTTATATTTAAATCCTGAGCCTTGCTTAATTTTGATCCTGGTTTATCTCCTGCAACTAAAAAGTCTGTTTTGCTTGAGACAGAACTAGTGACTCTGGCACCCACTCTTATTAATTCTTCTTTAAGCTGACTTCTAGCAATGCTGTTGAATGAACCTGTAATTACAACAGATTGAGAACTAAGCATATTATCATTATTAACTTCAATCGATTTTGGGTTAACTCCCAATCTCATTAGGTCTTCTATAAGATTTTTATTTCTCTCTTGAGTGAAGAACTCAGTTATGTAATTTGAAGCGACTGGCCCAATATCGTTTATGTCCAATAAATCCTCTTCGCTGGCTTTGAGTAAATTTGGGATTTCTTTAAAATTTAAAGCTAAATTCAAGGCAGTTGCCTCACCTACTTCCCTAATTCCTAACGAATAAATAAATCTAGGCAAAGTAGTCGCTTTACTAGTTTCTATTGAACTAATTAAATTGGCTGCAGATTTTTCTGCAAAACCTTCTAATCCCAATAAATCTTCTTGTTCTAATTTAAACAAATCGGAAAAGTTAGATACTAGACCTTTCTCAACTAATAGTTCTATTATCCTTTCTCCAAGTCCATCTATATTAAGAGCATTGCGAGACACAAAATGAATAAAAGATTCAATCTTTTGAGCGGGACATGATTCGCCAGCTGTACATCTAAGAATTGCCTCTCCTTCAGGTTTTACGAGTAAACACCGACAAGAGGGGCAAATTTCAGGCATTTTTATTTTTCTTGAGCCTTTTTTTCTTTTGGAAATATCAACAGAAATGATTTGAGGTATTACATCACCCGCCCTTTTTATTCTTACGGTGTCTTTTTCTCTTACATCGAGTCTTTCTATCTCATCAAAGTTATGAATACTTGCATGCGAAACCACTACTCCGCCAATATTTACAGGCTCAAATTCTGCAACAGGAGTAATACTTCCTACTCTACCTACCTGAAATGAAATATTTTTTACAATTGTAATTCCAACTTCAGCAGGAAATTTTCTTGCGATTGCCCATCTAGGTGCTCGAGAGACTTGTCCTAAAGATATTTGTTTTTCAAGGCTATCTACCTTGAATACAACTCCATCTATTTCATAAGGCAATGTATCCCTCTTTTTTGAAATATCGAGAAAGTAACTTTGACATCCCTCTATGTCAGGGGCAATTGAAGCTAATGGATTTACCGGTAATCCCCAAGAATTATAAAGTTTTAATAAAGCAGATTGAGTTTTTGGTAGTTCGAACTCTCCAATCTCAATGTAACCAATTCCGTGGGCGAAAAAATTTAGAGGCCTTGATGCAGCAATGGCAGGATCTAGCTGCCTCAAACTTCCTGCAGCTGCATTTCTAGGATTAGCAAAAGTTTTTTCTCCTTTAATTTCAGCTTCTTTATTTGCAAGAACGAAGTCTTCTTTTCTGATAAATACTTCTCCTCTTATTTCAATAAAATCCGGATAGCTATTACGTTTATCTATTAATGATAATGGAATAGAGTTAAGGGTCTTAATATTATGAGTTATATCTTCACCTACCTTTCCATCTCCCCTGGTAGTGGCTTTTTCTAAATTCCCATTTCTGTAAGATAAATTTACCGCTATGCCATCCAGCTTAGGTTCGCAAGAGTACTGTACAAACTTATCTTCAAGTAATCTTTCCAAAACTCGTTTATTAAAATCAAGCATATCTTCGCTATCAAATGCATTATCTAAAGATAACATCGGTGCAAGATGCTCAACTTTTTTAAACCCATCTAAAGGTTTATCTCCTACCCTTTGAGTTGGTGAATGAGAATATTTAAGATCTTCATAATTAGACTCCAATTCTAGAAGCTCTTTAAATAAGGCGTCATATTCTTGATCTTCTATGGTAGGAGTATCAAGAGAATGATAATTGTGAGAGTGAAGGTTTATAAGTTTGTGTAACTCTAAGACTCTTTTTTTAATTTCTGGAGAATGCTTCATAGATAACTGAACTAACTTGCAGAGGCAAGAAGTTGCCTTTGACGCTCATGAAATTCATGTTTCATATGTTCAATCATTTGTTTAGTCATAAAGTTTCTGTCTTCATCAAGAATGTTACATTGAAAAGTTTCTTGAAGACTTTGAGACACCTCAACAAACAGCTCAAAAGCTTCAACTGGATTAGCTAAATTCTTGGAATCAAGAACTAGCGCAATATCATTAGATGTAACTCCTTCAGAGAATACGCCAGGATTTTTTCCATTAAGAATACTAAAGGCTGGTAATTGATCAGAATCAAGAATCGTAAAAAATCCTTTGTCCTCAATAGTAAAATTATAGAAAACTAAGGCTTGAGATAAAGTTGATTCCGAAAAAGAAAAATTCTCATTATCATTTAAGTGAATAATATTTAGATTAATTTGTGGTTGTGGCTGGATATCAGGATCTGGTTCCTCATGCATAGGATCGCTCAGCTCTTCTAAGTCTTCATTTTCTTCAAACCCTTGCTTCCACTCCTCTTCAAAATCTAGACTGACTTCGGAAGATAAATCTATTAAATCCACTTTGAGTTTACTTTTTCTAATACGAAGAGCTCTTCTTATTCCGTCTATAAATACTAAGGCTAATAAACAGCCAATCAAAAGTGTTAATATTTCAGCTAAATTAAACATATCAACTCGCAGCCATCTCAACAGCCTGATTAACATCCACAGCAACCATCCTTGATACGCCGGGCTCCTGCATTGTTACTCCCATTAGATGCTTACTTTTTTCCATAGAGATTTTATTATGGGTTATGTAAACAAACTGAACTCTTTGTGACATCTCATCAACAAGATCAATAAATCTCATGGTATTTAGATCATCTAGAGGTGCATCAACTTCATCTAATAAACAAAAGGGAGCAGGATTCAATTCGAAAAAGGCGAAGACTACGGCAATCGCTGTAAGTGCCTTCTCTCCTCCTGATAGTTGTGAAACACTTGCGTTCTTTTTCCCTGGAGGTCTTGCAGATATACCTATACCGCAAGTAAGTAAATCATCTCCGAGCATTACCAGTTCGGCATGTCCGCCACCAAAGAGTTTCGGGAAAGACTGAGATAAACTTATATTTAGTTTATCAAAAGTATCTTTAAAGGTTGTTCTTGTCTCTTTGTCTATTTTAGAGATAGCTTTCTCTAAGGTTTCTAGAGCTTCCATCAGCTCATTATGCTGATCATCTAGTAGCTCTTTTCTCTTTGACTCTTGATCATATTCTTCCATGGCAGCCAAGTTTATTGCCCCGAGTCTAGAAATCTTAATCTCTATGGATTCAAGTTGACTTGCATAATCCTCTACCGTCTTAGAATCTTCTAAATTAACTTTTATCTTAGAGAGTTCACCTCCAAGATCTTCAACCTGTTTTTCAATATTGCTTTGCTCAATTTTTGAAGCTTGTCTTTCCAATCTCAAATTTTCTAGCAGCTCGCGTAAAGTTATAGCTGCTTGCTCCTTCTCTATCTTCTCTCTTTCTATTTTATGAATTGAAGTATTGCATTCTTCTATAGATTTCCTTGATTGTAGAAGGCTATCTTCGACTTTTAGCCTATCTGAAAGTAAGTTATCTAATTTTTTCTGTATTAACTCTATGGGATTACTGAGGTTATTTAGTTCTTCCTCTAGATCTAGATTTTCTTTTTGTAGTTCTTCTAATTTGATATTAATGTAAGAATCTTCTGAATTTAAAGAAGCAAGCTTTGCCTGAAGGTCCGCATATTTATCTGTCTTGTCTAGAAGGTTGATTCTTTGTTGTTTAGCACCCTCTGAAGCATTCACAAGAAAATCTTGAGTAAGCTTAGTGAGTCTTTCCGGTTCACCTGAGAGACCTTCAAGATCTCCTTTTAGGGATTTAATCATAGAAAAAGAATTATCTAATGACTCTTCTTTTGTAAGTTTAATTTTAATAGTCTCAATGGAGTCAATAAGACTCGAAATAATGCTCTTAGTTTGAGTGATAAATACAAGCCAAGAGCCCTCAATCTTTTCTGCTTCAGCTTTATTTTGATCTTCATCATTCCCTTCTTTTAGAAGCTGTAATTCTTTTTCAATATTATCAAGTTCATTTTTTGCAGCAGCTTTATTTGTACCATTATTTTCAATGTCTTTTTGCCTAGCTTCTATTTGAATTTTATTGATTGAGATTTTTTCGTTAACTTCATTAGCCCTATCCTTTTTGAGGCTTATCTCTTGCTCGGTTCGGGATATATCTGCTCCAAAGCTATAAAACTCTTGCTGAACTTTATCTAAGGCAGTTTGAAGTTCTATCTGAGTTGCTCTTAATTTAATGATTTCACTGTCCGAAGTATTCTTTTCTGAATTTATCTCTTCAACCTTAAGCTCCTGATCTTGAACTTGCTTTTCTTTTGTCTTTAGTACTTCGGACACATCTCTCCATTTAGAACCGAATAACATAAGTTGAGCAGTCGTCTCTTCTTTTCTCAATTCATGGTACTTTTCTGCTGCTTTTGCTTGCCTTTGAAGCTTAAATAAAAGTCTAGAAATCTCTTCTCTTAAATCTTCAAGTCTTGATAAATTTTCTTTTGTTCTTTTTATCCTGGACTCTGTTTCTTTTTTTCTTTCAAGATATCTTGAAATACCCGCTACTTCTTCTATGTACCCTCTCATCTCTTCAGGCTTTGCACTTACGAGCTGAGATATCATTCCTTGTTCAATAATTGCATAAGATCTTGGACCTAAACCTGTACCCAAAAATACATCAGTAATGTCCTTCTTCCTGCAACTTGTTCCATTTAAGTAATAGTTAGATTGCCCATCTAACTCCAAACTTCTGCGGACTGATATTTCACTATAACTTGAAAACTCGCCGCCAATTCTCCCCTCTTTATTGTCGAAGAACAGTTCAACAGAGGCTTTAGATACTGGCTTTCTAGAAGAAGACCCATTGAAAACTACATCTGTCATAGAATCACTTCTTAGATTCTTAGCTGAGCTTTCGCCTAAAACCCACCTAACTGCATCTATGACATTTGATTTCCCACAGCCATTAGGGCCAACTATACATGACATACTCGAAGGGAAAGTTACGGAAGTGGGATCAACAAAAGATTTAAAACCGGAGAGCTTTATGGAGTTAAGTCTCATATTTTCATTTCCGTTAGGGGGCAAGAATCCGATGCTTTGGAGGAAAGCATTATGGAAACAAAATCAACTTTCATTTGCTGATAAAGTCTAGTCTAAATAGACCATAGAAACTACTGATTTTTTCTTTTTTTTACTGCTTCTATCAGGCCAATTAATTCAGTTTTTTCCTTTTGAGAGCCCAATAAAGGTAATGTTTTATTCCAATACTCTATAGTTAAGTCAGGATTGTTTTTTTCTAATTCAGACAAACCTTTTAAAGTTAAGGCAGATGGGTTTAAGGGATTTTTTTTTAATGCGTCATCTAGGATATTATCAATATCATTATTAAATTTTCTTCCTTGACTCAAAAATAATGTCTGAGCATATTCAGCGATGATATTGCCGTCCAAATCTTCTTTATAACGATCATAAATTGCTTTGTAGGCCATATTTGCCAACATAAATTCATTTGAGTTTTTCAGTTGTCTGGCCACGATATAAATCTCACCGGCTTCAGAATTTTCTTTCTCAAGAAGATCTTTTAATAAGTTCTCAACATCTTCTCTGTAAAGATCTCTATCCTCTATTTTTGCATTAAGAAATTTCTCATATGATTTCTTCTGAAGCACTAAATCTACTGAATTATCAGATAATTGTATGTAGAAACTTATTGTTAATATAGAGATCAGTAAAGTAATGAGAGTATGTCCATTAAATTTTAAAATCTTGTAGTCTTTCGATATAGAGAAGTACACAACAGTAAAGACAATGACGAAAGTTATTAAATAAAAGCTCATTATAAAAATTATTGGATTTGTCTTTTTCTAAAAAAGAGGATGGAAAAGATAGATATAAGAATTAAGGCAAGAGGGCCAAACCATAAGACATAGGTTGCTGGTTCAATTGGAGGATTGTAAATAATAAAATTTCCATACCTTTCAACAAGATAAGTTTTTATCTGATCAGAAGATTTGTCTTTCTTGATTAATTCATAAACTTCTCTTTTCAAGTCATTAGATATTGGGGAGTTGGAACCAGCAAGATTAGAGCTTTGACATTTAGGACATCGCAGTTCAAATAAAAGGGAATAAAAAAGTTCTTCTTTAATCTCGCTCTCAAAAGGATAAGCATCCTTATTGAAATCATAATCCTTATCAGTAGACGCAAAATTTCCAAATGATAAGGAAATTAAAATACAAAATATTGAGATTCTATTCATACAAGTATTTGGCAAATTTTTCTTCCCAAATTTTATCATCCACTATCCCAACATGGCGCTCACGTATAACCCCATTCCTGTCTATAAAAAAAGTTTCTGGTGCTCCGTATACACCTAAATCAATTGCAAGTCTGCCCTCAAAATCAAATATAGAAAATTCAAACGGATTGCCATCTCTTTTTAAAAGTTCTAGAGCTTTTCTTCTATTATCTTTGTAGTTTAAACCATAGATAGGGATTATAGATTCCCTCTTTAACTTCATTAAAAATGGATGCTCAACTCTACAAGCTATGCACCAAGTTGCCCAAACATTAATTAATGCTGGTAGTTCTGATATATCCAGCTGTGTTAGCAGTCTTGAATCATCTTCAAGAGAAGAAAGAGAAAATTTAGGAAAAGTATCATCTATAAGAACTGTCTCTAACTGATTGTTTTTATTAGAAAGAAAAGAAAAAAGTACTCCAATTAAGATAACAAAAATAACAAGAGGCAAAATATCAATAAGCTTTTTCATGATCTTTGAATTCTATTAAAGCCTGCCAACATACTTCCAAAAGCTATCAAAAGTGCACCTAACCAAATCCATCGAATAAATGGTTTTATTTGAACTTTAAAGGACCAAATATCTGCTTCCAAATTATCACCCATTGAAATATAAAGATCCTGAAAAGGCTCGGTAACTATTCCTGCTTCGGTGGTTAGTTGACCTGAAGGTGTGTAAGTTCTTTTCTCAGTTACAACACTAGATATATCTTTTTCATCTTCAAAAATTATATTAGCTGATTTAGAAAAATAATTAGGACCAAGAGTATCTTCGATCGATTGAAATGTTATTTTCTGGTCACCAAATTCAAATTCATCACCTGGAGTTAATATGAGTTCTTTTTCTATTGAATAGCTTGTAACCACCCCTACTCCTAATACCAATATGGCCATGCCTACATGGGCAAAAGTAACAGCTAATCTTTTCTTTAAAAAATTCCAGTAATTCAAATTCCTTTTCTTACTGACCTGTAAAGTTCCTGCCACAATCCAACAGGCTAGAAATATCGTCGCAAATGAAGATAAATAAAGATTATCAAATAATATGAATAAGACTAGAAGAATAATGCCAAAGAGCGAGACTGATTCTAAAGTTAATCTTTGAAGAAAATTAAAGGAGGAAGTGACTCCCCATGATAGATAAAGGGCTATGCCCTGAAGAAGTCCAAGCGCTAGAGCAAAAGGAAATAAGATTATTTCAAAATAAGGTGCTCCTACGGAAATTTGTTTTCCATTAGTTGCAGCTTCGTAGATTAAAGGAAAAATAGTTCCAAATAGAATCGAGACAGCCAGGATGACAAGAAGCAAATTATTTAATAAGAAACCAAATTCTTTTGAACTAAGTTGATAAGGCTTAACTTCATCTTTTTTAAAATCTTTAAGTGAATAAATTAACAAGCTTCCTATTACAAAGAAACCAAGTATGCCCAAAATAAATACTCCGCGCTCTGGGTCAAGAGCAAAAGCATGGACTGATGTTAATATTCCAGACCTAACCAAGAAAGTACCCAAAAGACTCGTTGCAAATGCAAAAATGGAAAGCAAAATAGACCACTTTCCAAAAACACTTCTACTCTGGCTGGCTATTAAAGAATGAAATAAAGCGACAGAAAGAAGCCAAGGCACGAAGGCAGCATTTTCTACAGGATCCCAGAACCACCATCCCCCCCAGCCTAATTCATAATATGCCCACCAACTTCCTAGGGCTATTCCTAAAGTTAGAAAAGAACAGGATAAAAGTGTCCAAGGCCTTGAATAAGCCGCCCATTCTTTTGTATCTACATTAAACAGCATGGCTGCTACAGCGATAGCAAACGGTATCATAAGACCTGAATATCCGAAATAGAGCAAAGGCGGGTGTATGGTAAAGGCTATATCCTGAAGAGAAGGATTTAGATCAGCTCCATTCAATGGGGGTATAGGCAGTATTCTTTCAAAAGGGTTAGAAGTTAATAGAGTAAACAGACAAAAAGAGAACATAACTTGACATGAAATTGAAAAAACTGCGTTCGTGAAGTTTTTATCAGAGCATTTTGTCAGGAACATAAAACTGATTAACCAAGCATTCATAGCAAGAATCCAAAGCAAGAGAGAACCTTCATGTGCTCCCCAAGTAGCTGCAAATTTATAATAGAAAGGAAGGTTAGTGTTGGAGTTTTGAGATACGTATGCAACTGAGAAATCGTCAATAAGAAATGAATATACCAAGCTTAAAAAAGAAAGAAAAATGAGCAAAAAAAGTGAAAAAGCGAGTTTTTTTATTGGTATTTCAAAAGTCTGATTTTTTAAATAAACTGAAGTTAAAGGCAAAAACCCTCCGGCAAAACTCAGAACTAAAAATACAATTAACAGGATGTGACCGATTTCAGGTGTCATAGATCCTCATTGATTAATTTAGCAACTTCGGGGGGCATATAGTTTTCATCATGTTTAGCTAAAACTTCTATAGCTTTGAAAGTTCCATCTTTTTTTAAGTTTCCCCTAACAACAACGCCTGCATTTTCAGCAAAAAGATCGGGTAGAATCCCTTCGTAATTAATCTCCAAATCATTCTGATAATCAGTCACTGTAAATGTGACATTAAGAGTACGAGTATCTTTGATGATTGAATCTTCCTTTACCATTCCCCCTGCCCTTATCAAAGTAACCTCATCTACCTTTGCATCTTTAATCTCTGTTGGAGAATAAAAAAGGTTCATATTTTCTGATAAAGCAGACACAACTAACCACGTAGCCACTAAAGAGCCTATCAAAACAGCTATCAAAGCATATAACCGTTGTTTTCTAATTGGGTTCATAGTTTTTTTAAGGATTTAAGAATCTTATTTTTCCTTTTTAAGGCTGTAAAAATATTTAATACAAGAATTAGAATAAATATTACTAAGCATGACCAAACATAGGGTCCATTTCCATCCATAATAAAAACTTCATCAAATCCATTGAGCATTTAACTTAATCCTCCAAATAATTGTCTTACCCAGTTTTTATTTTTTTCTCTTTCAAGGACTTCATTTCTTAAATTTAAAGTGAGCAAAAGTGCAAAAAATAAATAAAAGCCTATTACACAAATCAAAAGTGGTTGGTACATATCTGGTGACATACTTGGAGAAGATGTAATTGTAAAGGTTGAAGGTTGATGCAATGTTTGCCACCAATCAACTGACTTCTTAATAACAGGAATTATTGCAATACCTACAATGGATAAAATAGATACAGCTCTATCAGCTTTAGTTTTATCTTCTATGGTTGAATGCAATCCGATCAAGGCAGCATAAATAAAAAATAATATAAGAGTTGATGTTAAACGTGCATCCCATACCCACCAAGTGCCCCATGTAGGTTTTCCCCAAATTGATCCAGTGACCAAAGCAAGCAAAGTAAAGCTTGCTCCAATTGGAGCAGCGGATTTAAGCATCATTCCTGAAATCTTTGCTCTCCAAATCATATTAATAAAGCCGCAAATAGCCATAAACATAAAGATAGATTGACCTAGAATGGCTGAAGGCACGTGAATAAAAAGGATTCTATAAACATCGCCTTGCTTATAATCAGTAGGTGCGTAAAACATTCCCCAATAAAGTCCTACTCCTAATATCAATATAGAAACAATGGAAAGCCAAGGAAGTATCTTTGAGGACCACTTATAGAATAATGGTGGTGAGCCCATTTCAATAAACCATCTCTTAATGAAATTCCAAATCTTATTCATAATTTAAAAGTAATGCCTCTACAGTTAATAAACATAATCCAGGTATGCCTATAGCCAACATAGCTCCCATGATCATTAAATATCCGCTGAAATCTTGGTTGATCAAAGAAGAGCTTATTACAGAGGTTCCCATAAGTAATGTTGGAATAGAGAAAGGCAAAACTATGATGGCACTTAAGATTGCAGATCTACCTAAAGATAACGCTGCCCCTAAAGCTCCTAGCAAGCTCATAAAAGAAGTTCCTAGTAATAAGCTAAATATCATTGGGATGAAGCTTTCAAAAGGAAGGTATAAAACTAAAGCCGCAATCATAGAAGCAATTAATATAGGCAAGCCCGTGATTAACCAATGGATTAACACTTTAGCGAAAACTAAGATAAAAGATGGTTCCAAAGAAATAAAAAAATCATCTAGAGTTCCGTCTCGAAAATCCTCACTAAATATAGTTTCGACCGCCAATAGGGATGCCAATAAGGCAGCTATCCAAATAACACCTGGAGCTAAACTGCTCAACAGACTCTCTTGTGGTCCTAGAGCTAGTGGAAAAAAAGTTACTACTATTAAAAAGAATATTAAAGGCGTTATATAAGTTGAAGATCTTCTAAAGGCAATAATTAAATCTCGCCTCAAAATAATAGTGAGCCAATCCGATATCGAACTCTGCATCATATCTCCATCCTGCTTGCCAATATATTTGAAGGTCGATGGCCTGTGATGATAAATGAGCATCCCTTGGCATTAAGCTCTTTGATTAAATCCTCAATTAATAATGTTGCTTTGTCATCTAATGCTGAAAAGGGCTCATCAATTAAATAAACTTTAAATTCTTTTAATAACCATCTAGCAACTGCAATTCTCTTTCTTTGTCCCACAGATAAATTAGCCGCAAAGTCATTGATATTGCTTAGCCCTACCCTTTCTAAGAGTTTATATATTTCTTCTTGCGGCATCCCTATTGAATTTTTTGTTAATTGTAAATTTTCGTAAACGGTTAATAAATTTTTTATTCCAAGCTGATGTCCTTGATAAAAACAATCAAAAGTTCTAAATTTATTATAGTTATCATTATCGTCTAACCATAAGATTTGGCCTTTGTCTTGATTAATAAGACCTAATATTGTTCTTAACAAAGTCGTTTTTCCTGAGCCATTTGATCCAATGATCTCAATATTTTGACCTGGCATAACCTCAAAATTAATGTTGTCAAAAATTACTTTTTCCGAACGAACACTAGATAGATTCTCTACTTTTAAATTGGGTAGCATTGATATGTATTATTTTATCAAAAAACTGCATATAACTGAATGCGATGGATATTAACTTCACGTATTGAGTTCTGATAAAATGTAGAAGTTTTAAAGGAAAAAATGTGAAAAAAGTAAATTTTGCCGAACGTTCTTCAATTGAGTTTGTTGAAGAAGGGAATATTTTAGCTCCAAAATTTAACTCTGATGGAGTCATTCCTGTTGTTGTAACAGAAACTTCAACTGGATTGGTATTGATGCTGGGTTATATGAATAAAGAAGCTTTAGATAAAACCATACTGACTAATGAAGCTTACTATTGGAGTCGTAGCAGAGAAGTTTTATGGAAAAAAGGTGAATCGAGTGGAATGGTTCATCAAGTTGATGAAATCCTTATCGATGATGACCAGGATTCTGTTTGGTTGAAAGTGACTATTCAGGGACTAGGTGCTAGTTGTCATGTTGGTTACAAGTCATGTTTTTATAGATCAGTCTATTCAATTGAAGAGAATGAAGTGCAATTAAATTTCACAGAAACAGAGAAAGTTTTTGATCCTGAGGTTGTTTATCCTGGAGCAGAAAACCCTACAAAGCTGTAAAAAGAAAGCCAGACTAAATGAAGTCTGGCTCATGGTAATCCCTAACTCGGGGAAACTAGGGTTGCCTACTTAACGGGAAGTTAAGATCTTTAAAAATTTATCCTGCTTTGTTTATGGCTTGTTCAATATCTCCAAGGATATCTTCAATATTTTCAATACCTATTGATAGCCTGACGTAACCTGGAGTAACGCCTGCTGAAAGCTGTTCTTCAGACGATAATTGACTATGAGTTGTAGAAGCTGGATGAATTGCTAAAGACCTAGAGTCTCCAATATTCGCTACATGATAGAGAAGTTCCAGAGAGTCGATAAACTTTTTCCCTGAATCTACACCGCCTGGCAATTCAAAACCGACAAGAGCTCCAAAACCTCCAGATAAATATTTATCAGCCCTCTCTTTTTCAATACCATCAGAAATTCCTGGATAAGTTACTGATGAAACTTTTTCATTATTTTTAAGAAACTCAGCAACTTTTAATGCGTTATTGCCGTGCTCTCTCATTCTCAAAGGTAAAGTTTCTAAACCTTGGATAAATGCCCAAGCATTAAAAGGACTCATAGCTCCACCCAAGT